>CAZMML010000542.1:0-3591 GCA_964567335.1 uncultured Nannocystis sp.
CTCGTGCGTCCACTTGACGGAGTGACCGTCGGCGCTCGACACGAGGCGGTTGTAGACGCCGTCGTCCTCGACGTCCTCCTCGATGGAGTGCAGCGAGGTGAGGATGTAGTCGGGGATGCCGTGGGCCCAGATCCCGCGGCGGGCCGCGATCGCCTCGCGTTGGAGCGCCATCAGCTCGGCCGAGGCGGGCGCGTCGTTGACGCTCATCGCGTGGGCGAAGCCGCGGCGGACCTGCTCCTTGGCGAGGCCGGGGCAGAGGACCAACATGCGGCCGTAGCCGTCGGTCTTGCCGTCGGTGGTGCACTCCCAGACGTTGTCCCGCGCGAAGTAGGTCGCCATCTTGGCGATGACGTAGAGCTCCTTCGCGGTCCACGTCCCCCACTGGTGCACCGGGCCGTGCGACTCGAGGGTGTTGAAGCCGGCGAGGCGGGCCTTGGCGCCGGTCATCGCCCCTCCGAGGACCCGGAAGCTGTCGCCGTCGTTGAAGACGACCGGGGTCGGGACGCCGTTGAGGATCACGCGCGTTCGCGCCTCACCGGCCTCCCCGGCGGACACGAAGCACTGCGCGACGACGACCCCCGCGAGCAGGGCCCGCGCGCGAGAGAGCCGGAGACGAGGGACACGCCTGGGCATGATTGTCCTCGGACGCGCGCTTCTGCGCGCGGCCGAGAGGGATGCTGCCCGAACCCGCGGAGGATCACAACGCAGATCCGCGCCGGGGATCGCGCAAGCGCGCGCGAAAACTCATCTCGCGCGCGAGGGCGCGCGCGGTGACACGCATGCGGGGACGCGCGGAGTCTCCCGCGCGGGGCGCGGCGATGATCTGGTCTTTGGGTCAGACTTCCTGGGGATCTCAGGCCGAAGCTCCACCCACGACCTTCGGACGCGGGGTCCCGTCACTTCGCGCGAGCGGGCCTCTCCTGGGCGCGTAGGAACTCGGCGAGGCTCTTGAGGTCGTCGGCGCGGCGGATGAGGCAGAGCTTCATGCTCTCGATGGAGCCCTGGTACGCGCGCTCTCCGCCGAGCTCCTTGGGGGTGCGCGAGCCGAAGAAGGCCTCGGTCTGGGCGAGGGCCTCGGCGTCGCAGGCCCACCCGACCCCGATCAGGCCGGCCCGCCACTCCTCGGGCAGCTTGGCGGCGAGCTTGTCGTAGCTGGCGCGCACGAATTCGAAGGCGAGCTGGCGCCCGGGCTTGGTGGCGGTCGCGCCCCAGAGGAGCGCGACGCTGTCGAGGATCTCGAAGCCGCCCTCGAGGATGAGGTCGAGCGAGCGCCGCACGAGCGCGGGGTCGCGGAAGCTGGCGAGGGCGCCGAGCAGGCGCTCGCGGTCCTGCTTGTCGGCGGCGGCGCGGGCGTCGGCGAGGATCCGATCGTAGAGCTTGGGATCTCCTGTCCATCCGGCCAGGTGGAGGACGGTGCCGATCATCTCCGGCGCGAGGGCCTTGCGATCGTCGAGCCAGCGCCACGCGAGCGCGACGGCCTCCTTCTGGAACGCGGGGTCGTCGCCGTCGCGGACCATGCGCCACAGGAGGGTCGAGCGCAGCATGCGGTCCTCGTCGGTCTCGCGCGGGCCGGGCACGAAGCCGACGGCGCGCGCGTCAGGGCCGTAGGTGCGGCGGACCCAGGCGCGGTAGGTCGGGAGGAGCTCGGCGGGCAGCTCCTCGCTCCAGCCGCTCCCGGCCGAGAGGCCCCGGCTGCGGATCTGTCGCGCGGGGTCGCGGGCGAGCGCGCTGGCGAGCTCGAGCGAGCGCCGGTAGGGCAGCTCGCCCGCGCCGACGAGCGCGCCGACGGCGGCGTTCACGTCGTAGCGCTCGGTCGCCGGGAGCGCGCGCAGGACCCTGGGATCGAGGAGCCGCGCGAAGGCCTCGCCCTCGAGGCGCCAGCGGTAGTAGCCGGCGCCGTCAGCGTTGGGGACGACGAGGTCGGGGCAGGCCTTGGCGTCGGCGAGCTCGAGCGTGCCTGTCTCTCCGGTCAGGAGGGTGTGGGCGCGGCCTTGCCTCGCGCCGGCCCGCCAGCGGACGACGATCGGGATCTGCCAGGTCCGCTTGGGGTCGAGGGTGCTGCCGAGGGGGAGGTAGCGCCGCTGGCGGAGGTCGAGGCGCGGGGGCTTGCCGGCATCGCAGCGGAGGTCGAAGGAGACGAGCGGGACGCCGGTCGCGTCGACGAAGCCGTCCAGGACCGGGGCGACGGGCCGCCCGGCGGCCTCGGCGAGGGCGGCCGTGAGGTCGGCGTAGGTGGCGCTGCCGTGGGCGTGGCGCGAGAGGTAGAGGCGCAGGCCCCGCTGGAAGACGTCGGGGCCGAGCCAGCGCTCGATCATGTGGATCACGGAGGCGCCCTTGCCGTAGGTGATCCCGTCGAAGGCGTCGTCGATGTCGCTCGGATCTCCGACCGGCTCGCGGATCTTGCGGCCGGCGGCGCTCGAGTCGCCCATCATCGCGTAGTCCTTGGTGACGACGGTGTCGACGTCGAGGCCCCACGTCGGTTGCCAGCGCTCGACGATCCGGTCCTCGATCCACGAGGCGAAGGCCTCGTTGAGCCAGAGGTCGTCCCACCAGGCCATGGTGACGAGGTTGCCGAACCACTGGTGCGCGAGCTCGTGGGCGGCGGTCGATGCGTAGCCCCGCTTGTCCCACACCGAGAGCTCCTCCGGGCGGACCAGCAGGAGCGACTCGACGTAGGTGACGAGGCCCGGGTTCTCCATCGCGCCGAAGCCGACGGTGTCGGGGATCGGGACCAGGTCGAGCTTGGCGTAGGGGTAGGGGCTGCCGAAGTAGTCCTCGAGGTGGTGCAGGATCGGGGCGGTGACCTCGACGGGGTAGGCGGCCTCGGCGCTGTGGCCGCGCGGGACGGCGATCCGGATCGGCGCGCCGCCGCGGCTCTGACCGGCGGGGACGAGGTCGAAGGGGCCGACGGCGAAGGCGAGCAGGTACGAGGGCAGCGGCGGAGTGGCGGCGAAGCGGATGACCTGAGCGTCAGCCTCGTCCTGCGCGGCCTCCGCGGGGGTGTTGGCGAGGGCGACGAGGCCCCGCGGGATCTTGAGGGTGAGCTGCCAGGGGACCTTGAAGCCCGGCTCGTCGAAGCAGGGGATCGCTCGCCGGGCGCCGATCGCCTCGAACTGAGTGTAGGCGTACCACTGGCCCTCGGTCTGCTGGCGGAAGGCGCCCAGGGTGTCCTCGGTGCGCAGGCGGCCGCGCCAGCGCAGCTCGAGGGTCGACTTGCCGGCGGGCAGGCGGGCGACCGGGTCGCGCGGCTGCAGGGCGATCATCTCAGGGTCGAGGCGCGTGACGATCAGCATCAGATCGGCCGGGTCAGCCAGCGCGTCGAGCAGGATCGCGAACTCGTCGCCGCCCAGGCGCGAGATGCTGTCGCTGGTGCGCAGCAGCCCCTGGAGGCGCTGGGCCACCGCCATGAGGAGTCGATCGCCGGCCAGGTGGCCCAGGCTGTCGTTGATGATCTTGAAGCGGTCCAGGTCTAGAAAGAGGACCGCTCCGTTGTTCTCAGGCCGGCGGCGGTTGCGCTCGATGGCCCGGCCGAGGCGATCTAGGAACAAGGCGCGATTGGCCAGGCCGGTGAGGCTGTCGTGCAGCGCCTTG
>CAZMML010000543.1:0-3590 GCA_964567335.1 uncultured Nannocystis sp.
GAGTGGGCCGAGGCGGTCGCGCCGAGCCTCGCGGCGGGCCTCGTCGAGCGGCTCTGCGACGACCTCGCCCTCGTCCCCCGCGCGCGCTATTGACCACGGCATACGCCTCGCTATCCTCCGCGGCGCCACGGAGGGACCATGATCGACGCGCCGACGCTCCTCGAGACCCCAGCCCAGTTACTCGCGGTGATCCACGTGACCGTGCCGCGGGCCCAGATCCGTGAGGTGATGGGCCCGGGGATCCAGGAGCTCCGCACGGCCGTCGTCCAGCAGGGCGTGGGCCTGCCCGCGCCCTGGTGCACCCACCACCTGCGGATCGACCCCGCGGTGTTCGACTTCGAGATCTGCGTCCCCGTGCGCGCACCGGTGCGACCGACGGGGCGGGTCCGGCCGAGCGAGCGTCCGGCCTTGAAGGTGGCCCGCACGCTCTACCGCGGCCCCTACGAGGGCCTCCATAAGGCCTGGGAGACCTTCGACGACTGGATCGTCGCGCAGGGCCTCATCCCCGGGGGCGACCTGTGGGAGCGCTACCTCATCGGCCCCGAGTCGGGCGAGGGGCCGGCGCAGTGGTGCACCGAGCTCGAGCGGACCTTCGTCGCGCGGCCCTCCTGAGCCTCACTCCTTGAGGTCGACGGGCCGATCGTCGCGCTCCGCCGCCAGGCGAGCGAGGGCCTCGTCGTCCGGCTCGCCGCGCGCGTCGACCAGGCGCGCCGGGTCCGGCGCCTGCGCGCGCCAGGCCGCCCGCACGCGCTCGATCATCGCCTCCCGCGCCGCGCTCGGCGCGAGCGGGTCGAGCTCCACCTCCTCGAGGCCCGGCAGGGTCCGCAGCGAGCGCGCCGCGATCTGACGCACCGCGTCGTAGGGGTCTCGCAGCAGGTGCGCGAGCACGGGAGCCTGCCAGCCCGCGCCCGCGACCCGCAGCGCGTCGGCTCGCCCCAGCGCGTCAACCACAAACGCCCACTGTCCGGCGTCACCACAAAACACCCACACCAACGCGGCCGCGACGCGCTGGTGCTCCTCAGGGAGCACGGGCGCCGACCTCCCTGTCCACTCGGCCAGCCGCGCGGCCGTCCACGCGAGCGGCCGATCGACGTGACAGAGGCTGCACGCGTCGGGCCGACCCGTCGTGAGCGCCGTCGCTGCGTCGGGGCTGTCCACCACGTGGCTCCGCACCGCCTTGAGGAGGCCGTAGGTCGTCCGCGGCATGTGGCAGTCGTAGCAGCTCGCCGCGCCCGAGGGGTGGCGCGCGTGCGCGGGCGCCTGGGGGTCCGGGTGGCACGCGGCGCAGGCCTCGTCCCCGCGGCCCGCCGGCGCGAGCTGGTCGTCGGGCGGGGCGCCGTGGAGCTGATGGCAGGACAGGCACGACAGCTCGCCGCGCTCGTGGCAGGGGGTCTCGAGCAGCGCGGTGTACTCTCGACCGGTCACACGGACATGTCCGTCCGGCCACATCCGTCCGGCCAGGTACTCGGGATCTTCGTCGAGCAGCGCGTCGATCCACGGCTGCGTCGCGCGGAGCGGGTGGCGGACCACGCGCCGCTTCGCCGCCAGCTCCTCGCCGGGGCGGAACTCGTCGCCGCGGGCGAGCCACGCCGCCTCATCGACGAAGGCCGAGACCGAGTGGCACTGGCCGCAGAGCTCCGACGAGCGCCGGTGATCGAGGCGCGCCGGCTGGACGATCGTCGGGTCAGCCTCCTCGCCGAGGTGCTGCAGGTAGCGCGCGAGCGGCGACCGCCAGCGCTCTGCGTGCGCCGCGCCCGGGCCGTGGCACGCCTCGCACGCGATCCCCAGCTCGGCGACCCGGGTGTCGACCGCCTCCTCGCCGATCCGCGGCTGCCCCGCGACCGCGTGGCAGGGGACGCACGCGCGGTTCCAGGTGTAGATCACCTCGCCCTGCGCCGGGCGCAGCAGCGTGCTCTCGACCGGCACCCACCGCGCCTCCGCGATCAGCCACGCGAGCGGCAGCGCGTGCAGCCGCCGGTCACCGCTGCTGGCGACCCAGTAGACCTGCATGTGGTGCGACCCTGTCGTCATCACCACGCGCCGCCAGACCCGCGGCGCGGGCGCGGCCGGACCCGACGTCTCGAGCGCGGCGAGCCGCGCCTCCGGGTCTGGGAGCTCGGCCCAGAACTCGTCCCCGCGGCGCTCGAGGCGGACCCTCGCCCCGGCGGGAGCGCCCGTCCAGTCGGCGACGATCGAGGTCGGGCTCGCCGCCTGGGTCATCGTCCGGTGGTAGGTCGCCGCCCAGCTCGCGTGCGCCGCCGGGTGGCAGGGCGCGCACGCGTCGGAGGCGACGTACTCGGCGCGGCCGAGCGCCGGGGTCCGGCGGGTCAGCTCGGCGCGGCTACGGCGCGCCGGCCCGCGCTCGCCCACGCGCGCGACGAGCGACGCGAGCGCCGCGGCGAGCCCGAGGACGAACACGGCGAGGAGCGGGGCGCGGCCCATCCGGCGATCCTAACAGAGCGCCTGCAGGCCCTCCTGGTCGGTCAGCACGACCGTGCGGCCGATCAGGTGGACGAGGCCCTTGCGCTTGAAGGACGCGAGCGCCAGCGAGATCGTCTCGCGCGTCGCGCCGATCAGGTTCGCCATCTCCTGGTGCGTGATCTTGAGGTCGATCTTGAGCCCGTGCTCGGTGTCGAGCCCGAACTCGCGCCCGAGCTCGAGCAGCAGCGAGCCGAGCTTGGCGTGGATGTCGCGGAAGACGAAGTACTCGAGCTTGATCTCCACGTGGCGCCGCCGATCCGCGATCATCTTGGCGAAGCGGATCGCCAGGGTTGGGTCGCGGCAGATCAGGTCGCGGATCTCCTCGCGCGGCAGCACGACGATGATCGCGTTCTTCATCGCCTCGGCCATCTCTTCGCGCGGCGCCCCGTCGAAGAGGCACTGCTCGCCGAAGAGCTCGCCCGGGCCGCGGTAGTCCAGGGTCAGCTCCTTCCCTTCGCGCCACACCTTGCTGCACTTCACCCGTCCGCCCTGCAGGAAGTAGATGTGATCTCCCGGGTCGCCGGTCAGGTACACCACCTGGCGGCGCCGGTACTCGCGGACCTCGACCTGCGCCGCCAGGGCGCGGATGCTCTCCGCGCCCACGCCCTCGAGGAGCGGCACCTTGCGCAGATACCAGGCGGCGCGCTTCTCGTCCTTGGGCAGTTGGACCGGGTGCTCCTTGGCGATTGGATGCATGCGCGGACTCGCTTCCTGGTCACGGTACGCCACCCTACGAAGGGGGGCAATCCTGTAATGCCACCCACAGTGTCATGGCCTCATGTAGGCTCAGATACGGTTGTTCATTCAATTTTCGCACCTACATTCTCTTCAAAAATATCAAAACTACACTTCAAGATTGATTCTGCTGCGAGCTATCGCAACCTTTCGGCCGTACCAAGCCGGGCTGATACCCTACGAGACCCGCCATGTCCCTGGTTACCGGGCTGCCTTCGCCGATCCGTCAACACCTCCGCGAGGGGGAACACGTCCTTGAGGCGCCCTACAGCCGGCGGATCTTCACCAACCGCGACCTCGCCTTTGACCAGATCTCCGTCATCGGCTTCGACATGGACTACACCCTGGCGCTCTACCGCCAGGACCAGCTCGAG
>CAZMML010000544.1:0-3586 GCA_964567335.1 uncultured Nannocystis sp.
GCCCTCCTCGACTTCCTCGTCCGCTACATCGATCGCACCCTCGGCGAGCAGCGCCCCGAGGAGGCCGGCGAGGCGCTCCAGTACGCCGCCGGGCTGTGGCGGCCCGCCGAGCTGCGCGGCCCGCGGGAGGTCCACCCTGACCTCTGCGCCGCCGCCCACCGGATCTACGCCGTCGCCGCCCGCCACGGCGACGAGGGGCCGGCGCTCTTCGCCGCCGCGATGGAGCAGCAGTTCGGCGACGACGCCACCCGCGCGCGGGCGATCGCCGCGTGGACCGAGATCGAGGGATGGGTCGTGCGCAACGGCGCCTTCGCGGACGAGCCCGTGCTCCGGCACGAGGAGCTCGAGGGCTCGCTCGAGGAGATCGCCGCCGTCTTCCCCGCGCCCTTCGTGGTCCAGCGCCTCACCGACCTCTACGTCGCCCGCTACGAGGCCGCCGTCGAGGCCGCCACCAGCGAGGACAACCTCGACCTCGGGCTCGCGGCCCGCCACCGCGCCGAGGTCACCGGCTACCTGATCACGCGGCTCTACCTCCGCGCCGACGACTTCGACGGCGCCGAGGCGGCGCTCGCCCGCGTCGAGCTCGACCTCCCGACCCGCAAGCTCCTCGAGTACCTCGCCGGCGCCCGCGAGCCGAAGAAGAGCGCGCGTCCGCTGCTCGAGCTGGCGCGCCAGTTCCTCCCCGACGACGAGGACACCTCGGACCGGATCCCGCCCTCGTTCATCACCCAGGGTTGGGGCATCGTCGAGAACCTCGCCCGCCGCGCCACCCTGCGCTTCCCCGACGACCCCTTCGCCCACCTCCTCCTCGCCCGCAGCCTCCGCCAGCAGGGGCTCACCGACGCCGCGATCGCCCACCTCCGCCGCACGATCGCCGCCAAGGAGGACATCTTCGACGCCTGGCGCGACCTCGCCGTCCTCCACCAGGCGAGCCTCGAGCGCCTCGTCGACCTCGACCTCGACGCCGCCCTCGCCCGCCTCACCGAGCTCGAGCAGTTCCACGCCCGCGCGGCCCAACTCTGGCGCGACCGCCCCGTCCGCCCTGGCCTCGCCGAGGCGCAGTACATCGTCGCCAACGCCCTCTACGAGCAAGGCAGCGTCGACCGGGCCAAGGACCTCCTGCAGCGCAGCGTCCGCGGCGAGCCGCAGCCCGCCGCGCTCGACCTCCTCGCCACCATCGAGCTGAAGGACGGGCGCCTCGCCGAGGCCCGGCAGGACTACACCGCTTTGCTCGGCCTCCCCTTCGACAACCAGATCCTGCGCCTCCGCTGGGAGACGCAGGCGCGCGGCCAGCTCGCCGAGATCCTCCGCCGCGAGGGCAAGCTCCCCGACGCCGAGCGCGAGACCCTCGCCGCGCTGCGCATGCTCAACAAGCTGATCGCCTTCCCGAACCTGCCCCGCGGCGAACGGGTGTCGCGCCTCGTCGACCGCGGCCGGCTCCTCTTCCACCTCGGCGACGTGACCCAGGCGATCGCCGACTTCGAGCAGGCGCGGGACCTCGGCCCCGGGCGCGCCGAGGCCTACGCCGAGCCGATGCTCTTCCTCGTCAGCCGCGGCTACTACGACGAGGCGCTGGCGATCTTCCGCGCCGCCGCGCCCCAGGACGCCCTGCGTGACAGCCTCAAGGTCTACTTCGCGCTCTGGCTGCACGAGATGGCGCAGCGGCAGGGGCGTCCGCAGGACCCCGCGGTCACCCAGCTCCTCGCTACCTACAAGGGCGAGCGCTGGCCGACCCGCCTCGCCGCGCACGCCCAGGGCAAGCTCAGCTTCGACGAGCTCCTCCGCGGCGCCTCCGACCCTGGCGAGCAGGCCGAGGCCTACTTCTACGAGGCGCTGCGGCGCTGGCGCCTCGGCAACGCCGCGGGCGCCAAGGACCTCATGCGCAAGGTCGTCGACTCCCGCCGCATGGCCTTCTTCGAGTACGACATGGCCCAGAGCTACCTCGCCTGGGACGACCTCCCGACCGCCGCCCGCCGCCCGCGCTGATCCTCCGGTCAGGCTCCAGAGCGCGGGATGACCTGTGTGCGGTGCAGGCGGGCGACCGCCGACGGGATGACCGGGCGCGACTTGACCATCTTCGGCCGGCAAGGATCGCTCGAGCACAGGTCCCTTCGATACTGAACGATAGGCCAGGATGCCTCGGGTCCCGATCAGACTCGGCCCATCCGCGTGGAGACCGGAGAAGGGCCCGCGCGACGCGCAAGCGCGCGCTGCGCACGTCTCCTCGCGTCTGCGAGCGCGGGCCGCGCGGGCGCGGTCGTGTCGTGACACGCTCGCACACCCTCTGTGACCATGCTGTAACTTTGGCGCCCTTCGCGTCTCTCACCTGGGCAACCTGGACTCCTCGCCCGGACGGTTCTCGATCATGAAGTCACGCTCGCGCACCCTCGTCGCCTCGCTCTTCCTCCTCGCCTGCAACGGCGGCCCCGACGCCATGGGGTCTGAGACCGACCCCGGATCGAGCGGGACGACCATCGACGACCCGACCGCGGCCGCGACCGCGGCCCAGGCGTGTGCGCCGGGCTCGAGCCTCATGTGCGCCTGTCCGGACGGCAGCTCGTCGACGCAGGTGTGCAACGCGGACGGCCAGGCCTACGGCCCCTGCGGCTGCGAGGGCGGGACCGGCACCGGCACCAGCACCACGACGACGACCACCACCGACTCGACGACCACGACCACCACCACCGCCGGGTCGAGCAGCGGCGGCATCCCGACCGAGCCCTTCAGCTTCTTCGTCACCAGCATGCGGGCGATGCAGGAGCTCTCGGGCAGCCAGGACGGCTTCGGCGGCGACCTCCGCTTCGGCGAGCAGGGCCCGGGCGCCGGCCTGCGCGGCGCCGACAAGATCTGCGCCGCGATCGCCGAGGAGAGCATGCCGGGCTCGAGCGCCAAGGGCTGGCGCGCCTTCCTCAGCGTCACCGCGGACGAGAACGGCCAGCCGGTCGACGCCATCGACCGCGTCGGCGCCGGACCCTGGTACGACCGCCTCGGCCGCCTCGTGGCGATGACTCCGGCCGACCTCGCCAACGAGCGCCCACTGGGCGGCGACCCGGCGATCGCCGACGACCTCCCCAACGAGGACGGCGTCCCCAACCACCAGCCCGATCCGCTGATGGACCCCGTCGACAACCACGACACCCTCACCGGCAGCAACCAGCAGGGGCGCCTGGCCGGCCCCGACAAGACCTGCAGCGACTGGACCTCGTCCGAGGGCCAGATGAACGTCCGCCCGCGGATCGGCCACAGCTGGCCGCGCAACCCGGACAACGGCCGCCACTGGATCTCCGACCACGAAGCAGGCGGCTGCGGCGCGGGGATCAACATCCTCCAGATGGGCGGGCCCGCCCCGGGCGACTACACCGTCGGCGCGGGCGGCGGCTACGGCGGCATCTACTGCTTCGCGCTCAACCCCTGAGCGGGCGCCTCGCCCTCGCGCGTCAGCGCGGCGCGTAGCAGGTAGAACACCGTCTTGCGCCCCCCCGCGCCCGCGTCGGTGTAGCCCGCCTGGCCGAGCAAGAGCGGCTGATCGGGCCGCAGGTCCACGCGCGCGTGGAGGCTGCGCTGCTGGACGTTGTTGCCGTGCTCT
>CAZMML010000545.1:0-3584 GCA_964567335.1 uncultured Nannocystis sp.
CGGTCGAGCGCGGGGGCGGAGCTCTCGCCGCGGCGGTGCGCGAGGCAGACCTCGCGGCGAACCACGGTCCAGGAATGGGCGTAGGCGTCGAGGCTCTCCGCGAGGAGTTCGGCGCCTCGGCCGGGTCCCAGCGCCGCGAGGACGGCGGCGCGGCTGTCCGGGTCCCAGGCGCCCGCGAGCTGTTCGGGCGCCCCGGCGCAGGGCTCCGGGCGCGCGAGCCAGAGGCCGAGGCCGAAGGTCGCGCCGCCGAGCGCGAGCCCGCCGGCGAGCCAGCGCCAGCGCCGCCAGGGGCTGCGGGTCAGCGCGTCGAGGAGCGCGTCCATCGACGGGAAGCGCTGTGCGGGGACCGGCGAGAGGGCCCGCGAGAGGGCCCGCGCGAGGCGTCGCGGCAGCGCGGCGGGGGCGGGCGGGGCCTCGAAGCCCTCGCGCAGGCGGTCGGCGAGCGAGCGGCCGGCGAAGGGGCGCGCGCCGGCGAGGGCCTCGTAGAGGGCGACCGCGAAGGAGAACTGGTCGCTGCGGGCGTCGAGCGGCTGGCCCATGAGCTGCTCGGGGGACATGTACGCGGGGGTCCCGACGATCACGCCGGCGACGGTGACGGAGTCGATGGCGGCGCCCTGGACGGCGGCGCGCGAGAGGCCGAAGTCGAGGACCCGGGCGCGGCCGTCGAGCCCGACGAGGACGTTGGCGGGCTTGAAGTCGCGGTGTACGAGCCCGACCGCGTGCGCCGCCGCGAGGCCGCGGCCGGCGTCGGCGAAGACGCGGAGGATCTCCCGCCGCGAGCGCGGGGCCTCCCGGAGCCAGCGCTTCAGGTCGGTGCCCTCGACGTACTCCATCGCCAGGTAGGGGCGCCCCTGGTGCTCGCCGACCTCGTAGACGGTGACGACGTTCGGGTGGGACAGGCGCGCGAGCGACTGGGCCTCGCGGAGGAGCCGGCGGCGGTGCTCGGGCTGGTCGCAGTAGCCCTGCCGGATCATCTTGAGCGCGACCCTGCGGTCGAGCTCCTCGTCGTAGACGAGCGTGACGATCCCCATGCCGCCCTCCCCGATCGGCCGCACGAAGGTGAAGCGACCGATCCGGTCGAGCGCCCGCAGGCGCGAGAGCACCTCCTCGTCGGAGAGCATCGTCGGAGCGAGCCTCGTCGCCTCCTCGACGAGGGCGGGGCGTGTCGACGCATCGCTCGATTCGCCGGTCATGCCAGCCGAGGGTCGCACCTCGCGCGGCAGGGCGCGACGGCGCGGGATCGCCCGAGCGGCAGGTCGCGCGGCTCGCCAGGGCGGCGGGTGCGTGCGATCCTCTGGACCATGGACGAGCTCGTGGCGCTGCGCGAGGCGTTGGTCGCCGCGGAGGAGCCGCTGCAGCGCGGCGAGTTCGTCGAGCTGCGCCGCTACGAGCGCGACGGCCGGAGCGTCCACCTGGTGCTGACGCCGCGCTTCGAGAAGCTCGCGCGGCGGGCCCGGATCTGGCGCTCGCCGGGGCTCCTGACGACCCTGAAGAACGCCGGCTACGGCTTCGATCCGGCGCGCGCGCGCAGCCTCGGGGGGCGCGACGGGATCTTCCTGCTCGACCGCGGCCACGACAACGCGATGACCCGCAAGATCTACGAGCGCTTCCTCGACCGCGAGGACGCCGAGGTGCAGGCGATCGCGGCCTACCTCGCGGCGGGGCCCGGAGAGCTTCAGGCGGTCCGGTTGGTCTCGCACCACCTGCGCCTGCTCGGCCTGCTCCACCGCGACGAGGCCGACTGGCTCGTGATCGTCGACCTCGACCGTCGCTCGCGCTGAGCCGCTCGCGCGCGCCCGGCGGGGCGGCGCTCGACACCTCCGGCGTCGCCCTCTACGCTCGTCGACGATGAAGCGCGTCGTGGCCGAGCTCCTGCGGCACCGGACGGTCTGGCAGCTCGTGGCGATCGCCACCCTCTGCGTCGTCGCCGGGCTGCTCCTGATCTACAACTCGTACTCGTCGACGCTCCGGCAGATCCAGCCGCTCCTCGTGCTGATCTTCGCGACCGGCGGGGCGGCGCTCTTCATGGCGATCGTCCGGCGCGCGGAGCAGGGCGGCGGCTGGGCGACCTTCTTCGCCGGGGTCCTCGGGATCGCCGGCGTCGTCGCCTTCGCGACGTACAGCGCCGGTCACTTCGCGACGGTCATGATCTCGAGCTGCAACGCGGCCCGGCTGCCGCCGACGCTCGCCGAGCGGCGGGCGGCGCTCGCCGAGGCCGAGGCGAACCTGCGCAGCCCCTTCGCGCTCTTGCCTTCGCTCTACGACGACCGGGCCGCACGCGAGTGCGCGCGCAGCCGCGGCGACATCGCCCGCGCCGACGAGGGCAAGTGCCTGACGTGGCCGATCGTCGGCCACGCGTGCACGTGCGGCGCGGAGCGCTACCCCTACGCGCGCTGCCCGGAGCCGCGGTGTCTCTGGGACGAGGGGGTCCCCGATCGCTTCGACTGCCCAGGCGATCCGGTCCCGGAGGGATACCCGAACTTCTGAGCCCGCGGACTCCTGCCCGGATCTACGCGACTAGACTTGTCCGGACCTGTCCGCCTCGATCTCCTTCGGGATCGGGGCTCCACGCGCCAGGGCGTGGACCTCCCAGGCGTCCGTGCTCCGCGGGGCAGGGGGCCTCGGAGGCCGACCGCGGAGGCCGACCGCGGGAGCGAGCGCGCGCGGCCTTGACGCCCGGCAGAGCGGCCGGCAGGGTGGAGCGACGTGCTCGCGGGTCGTCTGGTCGCGCTCCGGCGCGTGGTCGTGTTCGGGTGGGGACTCGGCCTCGCGGCGACCTGGACGAGCTGGGTCTGGACACCCGAGCAGGGGCCGATCCGTCTCGCGCTCTTCCTCGCCACGCTCGCTGCGCAGGTCGCCGCGCTGGGCGGCGCGCTGTTGGGGCGGGCCGCGCTCGACCGCGAGGACCCGAGCCGCCGCGCCTTCACGGCGATCGGCCTCGGCCACGGCCAGCGTCTGTTAGCCGAGCTCCGCCTCCTCACCCACTACCTCGGCGTCGTCCCCGAGTTCATCCGCGCGGACCCTGACCTGGCCTACTTCTACGTCCAGGGCCTGCGCTACCTCTACGCCGCGGCCGACCTCGCCTTCCTCGGCGGCTTCGTCGTCGCGCTCCGCAGCCTCGCCAGCACCGGCCTCGAGTTCCGGATGCGCGCGCGCGACCTCGGGGTGGTCGCCCTGTTGGTCCCGCTCCCCTTCGCAGTCTACTTCCTGCACGCCCTGACGGGCGGCTCGCCTGACCCGAACCTGGCCACCTTCCGCCTCGTCGGCGCCACCGTCGACGCCACCGTCACGGCCGTGTGCGTGGCCCTCGCAAGCGCGGCGCTGCAGATGGGCGGCGGGGCCTGGGCGTGGATCTGGGGCGCCGCGGCGGTCGGCGGGATCGCGCGCGCGCTGGCCTTCGTCGCGGCCGCAGCCGCGCCCCTCGTCCCCGTGGGGATCTTGATCGAGCAGAGCCTGCTCTGGACCTTCGCCTGCGCGTGGTTGCTCGCCACCGCGCTCCACCTCCGCCTCGTGCGCTGAGTCGCTCCATGGGGCCGCGGATCCCCGGGCGCACGGGTGCGCACCCCGGGGGGACCCCCTGGGGC
>CAZMML010000546.1:0-3582 GCA_964567335.1 uncultured Nannocystis sp.
AGCCGCGGCGGGCGCCCGCTGGACGAGAGCATCTGGATCGCCCACAAGCCCCGCTGACGCCCTCGCGCGGGCCGCTGCGTTACGATCCTCCGCGTCCATGACGCGCCCCTCCGCCGCCCTCCTCGCCCTCGCCCTCCTCGTCGCCGCGTGCGGCGGCTCCGGCCGCGACGACACCGGCACAGGGACGGGCCCCGCGACGACGTCCAGCAGCAGCACCTCCGGCAGCGGCTCCACCGGCGGCAGCAGCTCGACGGGGAGCGCCCCCACGACCGGCAGCACCTCCGCGCCCGATACGAGCACCGGCGGCAGCAGCACCTCCGGTAGCAGCACCGGCGTCGCGTCGAGCTCGGGCACCACCGCCGCGTGCGTCGGCCTCGAGTGCCAGCAGGTCGACTGCGGCGGCAACACCACCACCAACCTGACCGGCGTCGTGTACGACCCGGCCGGCAAGCTCCCGCTCTACAACGCCGTCGTCTACGTCCCGAACGCCCCCCTCGATCCGATCTCGCCCGGCGCTCAGTGCATGACCTGCGAGACCGCGCCCTCGGGCGAGCCCCTCGTCGCCGCGCTCTCGGACACCGCCGGCGCCTTCACGCTGAAGGACGTCCCCGCCGGCCCCGACATCCCGCTCGTGGTCCAGATCGGCAAGTGGCGCCGGCAGGTCACGGTCTCCCAGGTCGATCCCTGCGTCGACACCGCCGTGCCGGCGGAGCTCACCCGCCTCCCGCGCGATCAGAGCGAGGGCGACCTCCCGCAGATCGCCATCGCCACAGGCGGCGCCGACCCGCTGGAGTGCCTCCTTCGGAAGATCGGCGTCGCCGACGCCGAGTTCACCACCGACGCCGGCGCCGGGCGGATCCACCTCTTCGCGGGCCTCGGCGGCGGCGCCAAGTTCGTCCAGGGCCTCAACGGCGGCGCGTCGTTCGCGCCCGCGAGCGCGCTGTGGAGCGACGCCGCGACCCTCTTCAAGTACGACCTCCTGCTGCTCGCGTGCGAGGGCACCCTCGACGAGAGCAACAAGTCGATGCAGGCCGCGCAGGCGATGTTCGACTACGCCCAGGCCGGCGGGCGCTTCTTCGCCTCGCACGTCCACAACTACTGGCTCCGCAAGGGCCCCGATCCCTTCCCGCAGGTCGCGCAGTTCCAGTTCGATCCGGACCTCCCGAGCCCGATCGGCGGCGTCATCGACGACACCTTCCCCAAGGGACAGGCGATGGCCGAGTGGCTGGTGAACGTCGGCGGCTCGCCGCAGTACGGGCAGATCGAGCTCAAGGCCGCGCAGAAGTCGGTCCTCTCGCACGACCCGCAGCTCGCGCAGAAGTGGATCGAGATCCCGGCGGAGAGCTCGGTGCAGTACTTCACCTTCAACACCCCGCTCTTCTCCGAGTCGCAGTGCGGCCGCGTCGTCTTCTCCGACCTCCACGTCTCCTCCGGCGACCAGACCGGCCAGGAGTTCCCGAGCGGATGCGTCACCGGCGACCTCTCGCCGCAAGAGAAAGCGCTCGTCTTCATGCTCTTCGACCTCAGCTCGTGCCTCCAGCCGGACGACGAGCCGCCCGTGATCCCGGGCTGAGCGAGCGCGCGCGCGCCCCCCTTGCAATCGGGCGCGGTCTGCCGCAACCTCTGGCCCACGCTCGCATAGCTCAGTTGGATAGAGCGACAGTTTCCTAAACTGTAGGTCGCAGGTTCGATCCCTGCTGCGGGCGCTCTCATCGCGGTGTCAGGCGCCGCAAGAAGTGCGCTAGATCTGTGGGTCTCCCATGTCGATCACCCGGATCGTCGCGTTCCTCGGCGTCGTCCTCACCGTCTCGAGCGGGATCCACTACTACATCTGGGCCCGCCTCGTCCGCGACGTCGGCTGGAGCTCGCCCTACGATCGCCTCTTCGGCTGGACCCTCTTCGGCCTGGCGCTGGCCCTCCCGCTGAGCATCATCGGCGGCCGCTTCCTCCCCCGCGAGCTCGTCAGCCCGCTCGCCTGGATGATCTTCAGCTGGCTCGGGCTGATGTTCCTCCTCTTCGTCCTTCTGATCCCCGCCGACCTCTTGCGCGCCCTCGCGTGGGTCATCGAGCGGCTGGCCGGCGCGCCGATCGACCCCGATCGCCGCCTCTTCCTCGCCCGCGTCTTCGGCGGCGCCGTCGCGCTCACGGCCTCCAGCGCCGGCGCCTACGGCCTCTTCTCCGCGCTCCGCCCGATCGCCGTGCGGCCGGTCCAGATCCCGCTCCCGACGCTCCCACCGGCCTTCTCCGGCATGGTCATCGCGCAGATCACCGACGTTCACGTCGGACCGACGATCGGCCGCGCCTTCATCGAGGACCTGGTCGAGAAGACGAACGCCATGGCCCCCGATCTGATCGCGATCACCGGCGACCTGGTCGACGGCAGCGTCGAGCAGCTCGCGCCCCTGATCGCCCCGCTCGCGCGCCTGCGGGCCCCGCTCGGCGTGTTCTTCGTCACCGGCAACCACGAGTACTTCTCCGGCGCCGACGCCTGGGAGCGCCACCTCGGCGAGCTCGGGATCAAGGTCCTCCGCAACGAGCGGGTGACGCTCGAGCGCGGCGGCGAGGCGCTCGACCTCGCGGGCGTCGACGATCCGACCGGCGGCAACTTCCTCCCCGATCACGGCCCGGACCTCGCGCGCGCGCTCGCGGGGCGAGACCCCGCGCGGCCCGTGATCCTGCTCGCCCACCAGCCGCGCCAGGTCCACGAGGCCGCCGAGCGCGGCGTCGCCTTGCAGCTCTCCGGCCACACCCACGGCGGCCAGATCTTCCCCTTCAACTTCCTCGTCCCGCTGCAGCAGCCCTTCGTCGCCGGCCTCCACCGCCTGCGGGACACCGCGATCTACGTCAGCCGCGGGACCGGCTACTGGGGCCCGCCGATGCGGCTCGGCGCGCCCGCCGAGCTGACCCGCGTCGAGCTGGTCCGCGCCTGAACCCTTGCCAAGGCCGGCCGGCTCGGCCCAAAGTGGCGCCCGTGGAGCCGCTCTTCCCCTGCCTGCTCGCCCCGCGCGACCGCGTCGTGCTCAAGGTCGGCGCGGACACGCTGACCGATCGCCAGCTCGCGCGCGCCTGCCGGCGGCACGCGGACGCGCTCGCGGACGCGGGGATCGGGCCGGGCGAGCGCGTCGGCGTGTGGACCCAGGGCGAGCTCGCCACCGCCGTCGCCTTCGTCGGCAACGCCCTCGCGGGCGTCGTCTCGGTCCCGCTGAACCCGAAGATCGGCGCCGCCGAGCTCGCCCACGTCGCCTCCGACGCCGCGCCGCGCCGCTGCTACGCCGCGCGCCCGGATCAGCTCCCCGAGTGTCACCTGGGTCCGGCGATCGCGCTCGCCGTCGACCTGTCCTCCGGTTCCAGTCCCGAAGACCACGCGCTGCGCGAGCCCGCGAGCGACCGCGACCTGCTGGTCCTCTACACCTCGGGGACCACCGGCCCGCCGAAGGGCGCGCCGGTCCGCGCGAGCGCGGTCGCGGCGAACCTCGACGCGCTCGCGCAGGTGTGGGGGTGGCGAGGCGACGACGTCGTCGTTCACGCGCTCCCCCGCTTCCACGTCCACGGCCGCGTGCTCGGCCGCGTCGGCGGCCAGCG
>CAZMML010000547.1:0-3570 GCA_964567335.1 uncultured Nannocystis sp.
CCCCCACGCGCGCGACCGAGCCTCGTTCATCCCGGGGCTCAGCGATCTGCTGCGCGCGTCGGGGCGCCTCGAGGTGGTCGAGGGGCGCACCTCCGCGTCGCTCGGCGCGGGCTACTCGTTCACGATCTCGGAGGGGCACACGCCGGGCCTGCTCCTGAGCCGCGTCGAGACCCCGCGCGGCTCGGTCACCTTCATGGGAGACCTGGTGCCAGGTGTGCCCTGGGTCCACACGCCGATCACCATGGGTTACGACCGCTTCCCCGAGCTGCTGATCGACGAGAAGCAGGCGCTCCTGTCGCAGATCATCGCGGAGGACGGGGTCGTCTTCTATACGCATGACCCCGCGGTGGCGGCGAGCCGCCTCGTACGCGACGCGAGCGGCAAGTTCGCGGCGCGGGACGCGGTCGCGCGCCTGTCCTGGAGTTAGACAGCAGGACGGGCCGCGCTCCGTTGCCCGGCCCGCGCGGTGGATCCGGACGCGCGGATCCTCGGCTCGCCGCGGCCGCCGCGAGCGTGGGAGTGGATCGGTGGGTTGTTGCGCGCGCGCGGCGCGGACTCAGAAGAGGACCTCGCCCGCAGGCGAGGTCTGCACGGCTACGCGGCGAGCGCGAGCAGCTTCTTCTGGAGCTTGCGGACCGACCGGGGCGCCGTCATCAGGTAATAAACCCCGCTGAGGACGTAGAGCGGAAGCTTGGACGGTTGGGTGTTCCTGACTGGCTCCTGGTCGTTTCACTCATGTAGCGGCGCGGCGCCGCTGTCCGGATCACAGAACGTGTACGCGGCGGGCTTATTACACGATCAGATGATCCGCGCCGGATCATCACCCCGACCTCGACCGACACGGAGGACGACCCCCCTCTGCCGCTCTGGATTCCCTGCGGGGGAGGAGAGCGCCGTGAGCTTCCGCGGCGCGTCTCGATCGACGCGGCTCTCCTCGAGGCCGGCTCAGGCGGGCCCCGATCGCGAGCAGCGGCGCGGCGCACAGCCGGCGTCCCTCGATCGGCCCTGCGCGCGGCCGCACGCCGCGCCTACGCGAGGCGAGCTCGGGGCTACGTGGCGAACCTGGGTGCAGGTACACGCGGGCGGTCGGGGAAGAGCTCCTCGACCTCGCGGGCGACCTGCAGCGCCCGCTCGTCGAGTCCGAGCGGCGCGACGAGCTGGACGCTGATCGGCAGCCCCTCGCGCGAGAGCGTCACGGGCAGCGCGACCGCCGGCTGACCGGTGACGTTGAAGGGCGCCGTGAAGGCGCCGTAGACCGCGGCGGCGAAGAAGATCGCGGCGCCGTCGTCGCCGCCCCACGCGCCGACGGGCGGGGGCGGGCCGATGACGGTCGGCGTCAGGACCAGCTCCGCGTCGCCGACCCATGCGAGCACCTTCTCGCGCAGGGCGTCGAAGGCGGCGCCGGCCAGCGCGGGCGAGCCGCGGCGCCCCGCCTCGACCAGCCAGCGCGTGGCTGGTTGCAGGCGGTCCACCCGCACGAAGGGCACCTCGGCGAGCTGGCGCTGATAGATCGGGAGGAAGTCCTCGATCGAGCCGTCTGCCATGGCGGCCTCCTCGACCCGATGCCCCGCGCCCTCGAGCGCGCGCCCGACCGCGCGCACGGCGGCGGCCCACTCGGGGTGGGCGGCGCCCAGCGGCGAGTCGACGGCGAGGCGGATCCGGAGCCGCGGCGCCGGGCGCGTGATCATCTGGCTGTAAGGACAGGGCCCACGCTCAGCCCGGCCATCGCGTCGAGCAGGGCGGTCGCGTCGCCGACCGAGCGCGCCAGCGGTCCGCAGGTGTACAGCAGGCGCCGGTCGTCGCGCCCGAAGGCGTTGGCGATCCGTCCGCGCGACGCCTTGACGCCGACGAGCCCGCAGAAGGCCGAGGGGATCCGGATCGAGCCGGCGCCGTCGCTGCCCTGCGCCCAGGGCAGCAGGCCCGCGGCGACCGCCGCGCCGGAGCCGCCGCTGGAGCCGCCGGCGCTGAGCCGGAGGTCCCACGGGTTGCGCGTCGGCGGGTGCGTGTCGGGCTCGGTCACCGGGAGGGCGCCGAGCTCGGAGGTCGCGAGCTTGCCGAGCACGATCAGGCCGGCCCGGCGGAGCTGCGCCACGGTCGCGTCGTCGACCGGCGACCAGAGCGGCAGCAGCCCGCGCGAGCCCATGCGGGTGCGGCAGCCGCGGACGAAGTTGAGATCTTTGACCCCGATCGGCACGCCGAGGAGCGGGGGGAGCGCAGCGGCGGCGCCGCTCCGGGCGGCGCGGTCGAGCGCCCGGTCCGCGGCCCGGGCGGCGCGGCGGGCTCGCTCGGCCAGCACGGTCACGAAGGCGCAGACCTCGCGGTCGTGGGAGGCGATCCGCTCGAGGTAGACGTCGACGAGCTCGGCGCTGCGGAGCTCGCGGCGGCGAAGCAGCGTCGCCTGCTGCACCGCGCTGGTTCGGAGGATCTCGTCGCTCGTCACGCGCGCAGACTAGCGGACGCGCGCCCGCGCTGTCACGGTCGCGGGGCGCCCGCGCGCGGGCCTCATGAGCGGCCGTAGGCATTGCCCCGAGCCCCGGTCACGGGTATCGTGGTCTCTGGGGATATGGGGAGGGAACCGATGGTCCCGCGTGGGGAGAAAGCCAAAGCCGCGAAGCCGCGGGTCGACAGCAACGTCGCCCTCGACCTTCTCACCGTCGATGACGTCGCCGCGATGCTGAAGACCAGCCGCAAGGCGATCTACCACCGGATCGCCCGCGGACAGATCCCGGCGGTGCGGCTCGGCCGCAGCGTCTTCATCCGCCGCAGCGATCTCGCGTTGAGCCTGGTGCCGGGGACCTTCCACGACCCGAACGGGTGAGCCGCGCGAGGGCGGCGCTCAGCCGGTCGCCGCCAGCGGCGCCGTGATCCGTCCGGCGCCCTGCTCGCGGCGGAGGTCGCGGAAGACGAGCGCGTACTTGGCCCGGCCCGCGTGTACACGCAGCCAGGAGTCGAGGCTCGGCTGGGCGTGCGCGTCGAGCATCTGCCGCATGGCGGCCAGCACCTCGGGGTGCTGGTCCGGGGTGGTGACGAACTGGTCGATGTAGCGGACCAGCGCCGGCGCCCGCGCGAGGCTCTGCTCGCGCAGGCCGTACCAGCGGTCGGTCGAGAACTCGACCGAGGAGTCGCAGTGGTCGGCGATGAGGCGGGCCACCGCCGCGTAGTCGCCCTGCTCCGCGAGCTGCCGGATGTGCGGCCCGATCAGCGCGTACACCTCGGGGTGGAGCGCGACAATCTCGTGGCTCGGCTCGGCCATCGGGCGCACCTCCGGGTCCTCGACGAAGATGGCGCCGATCAGGCCCGACGCGAGCGGGAGGGCGCAGGTGAGGGTGGTGAGCCCGAAGGTGATCGAGCGCCACTTGTCGCGGATCTCGTGCTGCCAGAGCGTGTTGACCAGCGGCGCGAGCTGGTCCGGCGCGGCCATCATCCGCGCCACCTTGTCGGTGATCGTCGGCCGGTACGCCTCGACCACGCGCGGCTGGCTGAAGAGGATGCGCCACTCGCCGCAGAGGAGCTCGACGCGGCGGAAGTCGCGGCCGATGAGCTCCAACACCTGGTCGCGGGCAGCGTTCG
>CAZMML010000548.1:0-3567 GCA_964567335.1 uncultured Nannocystis sp.
CCCGAGGGCACGCAGATCACGATCCGCGGCTTGACCAGGGTCTGGCGGTTGTGCGCCCGGCCGATGAAGTGGCGCATCATCGCCTCCGTGACCTCGAAGTCGGCGATGACGCCGTCCTTCATCGGCCGGATCGCGGTGATGGTCCCGGGCGTGCGCCCGAGCATCTCCTTGGCCTCCTTGCCGACCGCGACGACGCGCTTGGTGTTGCCCTTCTTCTGCACAGCGACGACGCTCGGCTCGTGCGCGACGATCCCCCGGCCCTTGACGTAGGTCAGGGTCGTCGCGGTCCCGAGGTCGATGGCCATGTCGTTGGAGAACAGGCCGTATACCCAGTCAAAGAGCATGCTGAGGCCGGCGATCGGCTATACCCGCCGCGGAGGGCCCGGGCAAGACTTCGCCCGGAAGAGCGGCGCAAGAGGGCGTTTTTGCGGCTTTTCTCACGATGCGAGCGCGGGCCCGCGGGCCAGCGCCCGGGTACGCGGCGGCGGGTCCGCGTATTCCCGCTGGCCGGCGGCGTGAGCCTCCGCTAGCTTCGCGGGGCCCATGTCGGAAGAAGAAGCCCCTCGCAGCGCCGTGAAGACGATCGGCGCGTGGATCCTGCTCGGCATGCTGATGCTCGTGTTCGGCCTGCAGTTCGGCCTGCCGAGTGACGCGATCAGCTGCGGCGTGCAACCGATCGCCCGCACCTACGGGCAGAACATCGCCGACGAGGACTACCAGTACCAGTACCGCGCGGTCTCCCTGACGAACAAGCCGCCGGACGACCCGCGGGTGCAGGAGATGATGGGGCTGCGCGAGGAGATCCTCGACGCGATCCTCGAGCGCCGCGTCGCCAGCGAGGTCGCGCGCCAGATCGGCCTCGTCAACGAGACCGCCGACAGCGAGGACCTCACGGGCGACGGCCACTTCATCGTCCTCGGCAAGACCTGGGACGTCCTCGGCGGTCAGCCCTTCAACTACAGTTGGTTCGAGCGCAGCTGGCTCGCCCGCTTCGGCGTCAGCGAGCAGCGCTACCTCGAGTATCAGCGCGAGGAGCTCCTCGCCCGCGCCCTCCGCGACGTCGTCGCCGCGGTGACCGTGGTCTCCGAGGTCGAGGTCCGCGCGGTGTATGACGAGCGGCAGAACCAGCTCTCGCTCCGCTACGGCCGCTTCGAGACCGGCCGCTTCGCCGACCTCGTCGACCCCTCCCGCACCGACATCGAGAAGTACGCCGCGGAGCACAAGGACGAGCTGGTGAAGCAGCTCGGGGCCCAGGGCTCTCGCTTCGTCAAGCTGCCCCGGCAGGTCCGGCTGCGCTTGATCTCGGTCAAGAAGCCGACGGCGCCGGCCGCCGACGCCGACAAGCCGACCAAGGCCGCCTACGACGAGGCCCTCGCCGCCGCCCGCGCCAAGCTCGACGGCGCCTTGGGCCGCATCAAGGCAGGCGAGGACTTCCGCGCGGTCGCCCGCGCCGTCAGCGACGACGAGGCGACCTCGCGGCGCGGCGGCCTCTACGACTGGGTCTCGCTCGAGGGCACCGGCTCCGGGCTCGACCCTGCGGTCGACGACGCCGCCAAGGGCCTCGCCGCGGGCGCCCACTCCGAGCGGGTCGAGGGCGAGGACGCGTTCTACGTCGTCAAGGTCGACGGCGTGCGCGAGGGCGACGTGCCGCAGGACGACGCGATCTTCGAGCTCGCGGAGGAGGCCCTCGCGGGCGAGCGCGGCAAGGCGCTCGCCAAGCAGGCCGCCGCCGAGGCGCTGCAGGCGCTCAAGGACGGCGCCGCGATGACCAAGCTCTTCCGCGCCCCGGAGGGCCTCGGCGGCCCCGGCGTCGACGCCCTTGAGGTGGCCTCGGGGACAGGCGCCGTCGGCGCCCCCGCCAAGGACGAGCGGCCCGAGCTGCGCGTCACCGGGCTCTTCAGCAAGGGCAAGCCGATCCCCGGCCTCGGCCTCAATCCGGACCTCGCCAAGGCCGCCTGGACCGCCGACCCCAAGGCCGAGTTCATCGAGGGCGTCTTCGAGACCGAGGGCGGCTTCGTCGTCGCGGCCCTCGAGCGCAAGGAGACCGCCACCGACGAGGGCTTCGCCGCGGCCCGCGCCGCGCTCTACCGCGAGCTCGTCACCTCGAAGGCCGCCAAGGTCACCTCCTACCTGCTCCTGCACACCTGCCTCACCGACAAGGCCCGCGGCGACATCGTCGCCTACGACGACCGCGTCAAGCGCCTGATGACCTACGACACGAAGGAGGCGGTCGACGAGGAGGGCAACCGCCGCCTCAAGCCCTACGTCATGTGCGACCGCGTCGGCGCCCGCGGCGGCATGCTCAAGCTCGGCGCGCTCGCCCGCGGGGGGCGCTAGCCCGCGTCTCTCCATGGCGCGCGGCGAGGCGAGCGGGCTCGGGCTACGGGTCGAGCTCGTCCGCGGGCCAGAGGGCCCTCGCGCGCGCCTCCTCGCCGGACCGGCGACCCTCGCGCCCGGGCTGCGGCTCCTCTCGCTGGTCGCGGAGCCGGCAGGCGAGGTCCTCGGCGCGGAGCTCCGCCAGCTCCGCGGACGGGCGGTCGAGCTCCGCCTCGAGGTCGGCGCGGAGGTCCTCGGCGCGGCGGCCCGCGCGCTCGTCGGCGTGGAGCTGACAGGCTGGCCGATCGACCATGTCAGCCTCGAGCTCGCGGCCGACGCCTCCGGGGCGCCGATCCTGGTCCTCGCGCTGAGCGGCCCCGACATCGCGGGTTGGCCGGGGCTGCTGCAGTTCGAGCTCACGCTCGCTGTCCAGGGCGGGCGCGTCGCGCTCACCCCACGGCGCGCCTGGCTCGTCGCGCCCCTCTCGGCCGCGCCGCTCGACCTCTGGCGCCGTCTCGCGGCCGCGCTCGTGCTCCGCTGGCCCGAGCTCGTCGCCCACGCGGGGCGAGCCGCGACCTCTCTCGCGGCCGCCCGCGCGCCGCCCGCGTCCGGCGTGACCCTCGACCTCTTCCCCGTCCTCCGCCGCCTGCTGGTCGCGGGCGGCGATCGTTGCCCCGAGCTCCACAACCTCACGCTGCGCCCCCCTCGCGACGCCCGTCCGCTGCTCCGCCTCCACTGGGACGCGAGCGCGGGCCGCGACGACTCGCTCCCGCGGGGCCCCTTCGTCGATCCCTGGCGGCATCTTCGGGCGGCGCTCATCCGCTCGGACCGCGAGGCAGCGCTCGCAGCGCTCGACGAGGCCGGGCCGCCGCCCGGCGCCGCCGGCGCGCGCCGCCTCGCCCGCGCGCTCGCCCATGTGCAGGCGAACCTGTGGCGCCACCACGACCCTCGGCGCGAGGCCGCCGCGCTGCGTACCTGGCTCGCCGCGGGCCCCGATGACCCCGAGGCCTGGTGGCGCCTGACGGTCCTGCACGCGCGCGAGGGCGACAGCGCCGGCGTGGACCTCGGCCTCTCGGCCCTGGCCCGCCGGGCGACCTCACCGGCGGCCTCGCTCCGCGTCCTCGCGGCGCGTGCGATCGTCCAGGCGCGCATGGGGGGCGCGGGGATCCGGGTCGTCCATGCGCTTGAGGACATGCTACGAGAGACCTGTACCAACGACCCTGCGGCGCTCGCGGCGGGTTGGCGCGGGCT
>CAZMML010000549.1:0-3550 GCA_964567335.1 uncultured Nannocystis sp.
CCGCAGCGCTACACGGCGCTGTTGACCCAAGACGGGAGCCGGCTCTGGGAGCGAACCGGCGCCCCCGGTGAGGTGGTCTCGAGCGTGGTGATCGCGGAGGACGTCGTGATCGCGGGCGGCTGGAAGATCACGAGCGAGGACCCTCTCCGCACCGACGCGGTGTTCTGGCGTCACATGCCCGACAAGACGGTGTGGAAGACGGTGATGGCGGCGCCCTTCACGGTGGACGAACAGATGGACATCGATAACCAGCTCAGCGAGAAGATCCGGGCGATGCTTATCGAGCCGGAGACTGATCTTCTCCTCGTGGTCGGCGAGCGGGACATTAAGCCCATCGGGGACGTCAAGTCCTACACCCGTGCCTTCGTTGCCCGCTTCGTGCGCCCTCGTCGTCGCCGGGAGACGCGTACAAGCGCGACGCCGTGTACTCCGTGTCCGTGTGCGGGAGTGAGCTCCTTGCCAGCGGGTGGACGCGAGATGACGAAGATCCGAGCATCACTCCCTCACAGCCGCTGTTCCGCTGGATCTCAAACGGTGCGTGGGCCATGAAGAAGTTGCAAGAGCCCATGCTGTCCACCGAGCTGCGCGGGGCCGCATGTGATCGCGAGGGGAAGCTCGTTGGCGCAGGCGCCCGTTTGTCCGGCGGTTCCGATGCCAAGGTCTTCGCCTTCGCTGATCCGCTCGGCCCACGGACCTGGTACGAGACGGGGACAGCCGACAATGACGCAGCGAACGGCGTCGTCTGTGACATGCGCGGCTTCTGCGCCTGGCCAGGCTACCGCACCGTCAACGGCAAGCCCTTCGCCATCATCCGGGTACATCACCCATAGGTGCGGGCGTCACCTCGGGATGACGAGGTCGTCGCACAGAGCGACGACCTCCTCGACGACCTCCTCGAAGAACGACGTGTAGGTCTCCTCGCAGATCGAGCCGATGAACCCGTGATCGATGCCCTCGACCACCAAGCGGAGGGGGTTCTTCGACATCTCGAAGAGATCCGGGTGACAGAGCTGCCAGTAGCCGATGTCGATGTCCGTCGTCAGAACCAGCACCGCGAACGCGTCCTCGTCGCCGTGCTTAGCCACATGGAGCGCAGAGATCCAGCTCTCGACCGTGCCCTGCGAGAACTCGTCGTACCCGTCGTCGAGGAGCAAGACCACCAGGAGCGCGTCATCGCGGAGGAAGCCCTCGTTGCAGCCGCCAGGGCCGTTAAACTTGGGGCTGATCGCCTCGACCATCGACTCGGCGGCGCTCGCCCAGCCGCCGTTCATCCCCGCCTGGGTCACACACGCAAACGACTCCTCGAAGTTCGGGTCTTCGCCGACGATGTAACGCTGGTCGCCGAAGAAGTCGCAGCGCCGGTTCGCCGAGCCTGCGCCTGCCGGGAAGGCGACCCCGGCGCCGATCGTCTGGTCGCAGGTGTCAAGACTGACACCACACTTCGGCGGTGCGGCGTTGGGGTCGCACTCATCGTCCGAGCAGAAGGCGCAGTCCACCATACTCCACGACTTATTCGGCTTGGCCGAGAGAATGTGGACGTCAAAGTCGTCGAAGTGCTCCTGGATCGACGCGAGGAAACCCGGGAAGCTAAGGGCTAGCTGTTTCTGGTGTCCCTCCATCGTCCCCGCGGTGCTGATGACGAAGAGGAAGTCGATCTTCCCTCTGCAGCCGACGGGGTGCTGGGTGCCAAAGTCGGGCATGGCCATGTCGTACGACAAGGATGTGCTGCTCGAGACCGCGGATGACGCGGAACTCGAAGTCGAGTCGATCCCACCGGTCGACGAACTGCCCGTCGACCCGCTCGAGCTGTCTCCGGTCGAATGTTCGGGCAAGGTCGTCGGCGACGGGGTTCCGAAGCCCGCGGTGTCGTCCTGCCGAGGGCCGCACGCAAGCAACCCAGTCAGGACGATGTACCGGAGCGAGGACATGGCGCCCAAGGCTAGCGCAGACTCGCTCCTCCGCCAAGCACAGCGGGTCAGCTCCTCACCTCGGCAGCCAGGCGAATGACGGATCTCGGCGGCGCGACCCGGCTCTCGTCGCGACGCTCCACCCGCCAACTTCCGCCCGGCCCCCCAACGGTGTCGCCGTCCAGGAGGACATCTCCTTGCTGAAGCTGGTGAAGTGACACGTTCCGCACGAACCGCGCGACGGTCTCCTCGCTGTGGAGCCTGGTGTCGAACAACACCTCGAGGTCGGGCACGAGGAACTGCCCCATGCCGACCGTGTCGAAGAGTGAACGGTTGTCCACGTCTTCGACACGCCACAACCGCAGGTTCACGTGCAACTCTATCGTTGGGATCTTCGTCCGCGCGGAGTGATCGAGGTTGGCGTCGAGCTCGACGACGTCTAGAAGCACTTCGCCGTTGGGCTGGAAGTAGGCCAGCGCCGCGGGGAGATCGAGCAGGGCCCGCACGATGACGACGAGCTCTGCGAGGTCGGTCAGCGGCTGGGCACCTGGCGAAGACGTCTTCCGCACCCGAACGAAGGCGCGATGCTGAGGGACGACCGTTTGTCCAGCAGGCCCCGCCGCGTCATGAGCGTGTTGTACCGCCCTCTCCAAGCAGCCCGGATAGACGAGCGGCCCGAACCCCCCCAAGCACCAGCACGAGAAGAGATCCGGATCCGTCTGCGGGTGCCCCATCGTGTCCGGCCAAGGCCGGTCAACTACGTCGATGACGATCCGGCTCTCGTCGGAGCGATTGAACCGGAACACAAGGCCAGGGAACCCTCCGAGCCATCCTCCCGTGGGCGCTACGAGATCGACCTCCCCGAGCGCGGCCAGCGCGCGAACCACGGCCTCCAGTGGCGGCGCGGACTTGAAGAGTGCCATCACAGTTGCGGAGAAGAACTTCGCAGGCATGAGTCTCCGTGATTACTTGCGACCACCCGGCGTTCGCGTCGGCGACGAGGGCTTGAGACCGAGGCCAGTGAAGTACCGATCGGCAGCCTCGATCGCCTGCCGCGCCAGTCCCTCCGGGATGCCCGCTTCACGCATGGCCTTGTACCCGATCCGTCGCTCGGCGGCGTAGGTACCTCCGCCGCGCTGCCGTTGTGCTTGTGTCGCGGTGTAGTGCTCGCTGCCAACGGTGCTCGAGGGTCCCTCCAAACGGATCGCCGGAGCGTCTCGCTTGCTGTATCCCGGCACGTCGCGTACGGCGGCATCCTGGATGATGTGATGCGCATCTCGCTTACCAACATCCTTGAGCTCGCGGTAGGTACCGATGGGGTGTCGTCTCGCAGTGATCGCCGCGTCGAGGGCCTTCTCCCCGCCAGTGGCCCACCGGTAGGCGCTCTTGAGGTCTCCCGCGCTGAAGGGCAAGGCCTCGCTGGCGAGCGACAGCGCGGACAGGACGCGGGCGCCGATGCCGGCCTCCGCGCCCGCGAGCGTCACGACGTCGTCGGCGATGCCGCTGAACTCGTCGACCTTGTCCCAGCCCTTGTAGACGGCCTTGCCGAGCGCCTTGCCGGCCCTGACGATCCAGGTGATCCAGCCGTGGCCGGTGGGGTCGGTGTTGTTGACGGGGTTGTTGGCGGCGTAGCGGTAGAGGTT
>CAZMML010000550.1:0-3544 GCA_964567335.1 uncultured Nannocystis sp.
GCGGGAGGATCTACCTCATGACCTGGGACATGGAAGGCTCACTGGATTCGCCGCCGAGGTACCGGTAGCATCGCGCACGGAACCACGATCGGCGGGGTTGGTCCAGCCCGTCGCGATGCTACCGGTACCTCGGCGATCAGCGACATCCTGGAACAGCCTTCCTTGTGATGAATGGAGTGGAGGAAGCTCGGACGGCGCAACGCCGCCCCGGTGCAGAGCACCGAGCTAGACCTGACCTCCTTGGCTCGAAGGACGCACGCGGACCCTGTAGCACAAAAAGCGAAGGGCCGGGGAGACAATCTCACCGGCCCTTCCTGTCGCGGGCTCCCAGGAGGAGCTACCTCATGACCTGGGACATGGAAGGCTCACTGAACTCGCCGTCCGTAGGCCATACGGGCGGCGCACGGAACCACGATCGGCGGGGTTGGTCCAGCCCGTCGCCGCCCGTATGGCCTACGGACGATCAGCGACGTTCTGGAATAGCCTTCCTTGTGATGGATGACGGGGAAGAAGCTCGGACGGCGCAGCGCCGCCCCGGTGCAGAGCACCGAGCTAGACCTGACCTCCTCGAAGAACCCTCGACAGGAGCCCTTTTTACCCGAGGTGGGCGCGGCGATCAAGCTGCATGTACACGCGAGCGCCGCCCGCGAGAGCCCGTGAGGCTCAATCCGGGTAGGCGCGGATCCGGACCTCGAGGCGGTGGAAGCCGGCGATCCCGCCGAAGCTCGCCCCGATCTGGACGACTTCGACGGTCTCGAGCATGTCCGGGAAGCGGACCGCGGGCGGCGGCAGCTTGCGGAGGGCGTCGGCGAAGGCCTCGTCGAAGGAGAGCTTGTTGGAGTAGCCGATCGACTCCCGGAAGCGGACGGCGATGTCCGAGAGGATCCCGGCCTTGTCGCTCGGGGTCAGCGGGCGGGGATCTTGCTGGAGGTGGGGCGCCAGCGGGGGCAGGGTGGAGAGCGGCGGGGGCGCCTTGCGGGGGCCAAGCGCCTCGGCGCCGGAGGGCGGGGGCGGCGGGAGCGGGCCGCTGTCGGCGTCGGTCTCGGGGAGCGCCATCTCGACGTCGCCGCCGCTGAGGCTGAGGACGATGTCGACGAGGTCGTCGCGGGTGAACTCGACGTTCACGTCATCGAGCCCCGTCGAGTGCTGCACGCGGATCACCTCGGGCGGCCGGCCGATGCTGAAGATCTCGCCGTACCGGAAGGGCGTGACCTTCGGCGCGGCCTCCGCCGCGCTCGGCCTGGGCCGGCGGGTGAGCTGGAAGGTCGGGGTCATCTCGTCGGGGAGGTGACCGATGTCGATCTCGTACTCCGGCGACGGCAGTTCGCCCTCGGCGACGATGAGGAGCTGACTGTGGGAGTAGAACGCGTGGATCGATGTGCGGGCGGCGTACTCGCGTTGCTCAGTCGTCATGTCTCCAAGGTCCCCGGCTGCGCCTAGGATAACAGACCCGCCCTCGGAAGATACCCCGCGCGAATTCAGGCCGCCGGGCGCGGGCTGAGCGCTCTCGCACGGAGATCCCGGGGGAGGGTCCTGAGATGCCCGAAGAGTCCTGTCAGAAGGGCCCTGGCGGAAGGTGCACGCTCACTCCGCGGCGACGCACTCGCCGCTCGCGCAGAGCTGGATCTTGTCCGGGTCCACGCGGAAGGCGAAGGCGGAGGCGTCGCGCGGGCCGGCCGCGAGGCCGTGCCGGACCTCGACGCGGGCGACGCCGTCCTGCGCGGGCCGGAGGCGCCAAGTGTGCGCGGCGCTCTGACCGGCGCTCAGGTCGGCGGTGAATTCGGCGGCGCCGTCGACGGTGAGGCCGGTGGCGGCGAGCTCGAGGAGGATCGGGCCGACGCCGCCAGCGCCGCTGGCGCGGAGCTCCGCGGAGATCTCTAGCTCGCGGCCGGAGACGCCGACGAGCTGGTAGCGCAGGTCGAGGCTGACGGCGGCGTCGCCGCGCTGGATCGAGATCTGGCCGGCGAGCGGGCGCGGGCCCGCCGGCGCGGGCGGGCTGTGGGCGCAGGCGAGGAGGAGGGCGAGGGCGAGGGCGCGGGACACGAGGGGAGGGTAGCGCAGCCGGGCGTGGCGCGGCGGCGGGCGGGTCACGCGAATTCGACCAGGATCTCGGCGAGCGGCTTGCGCTCGAGATCCGGGACCTCGCACCCTGGCGCGGGGTAGCCGACCGGGAGGAGGACGAAGGGCCGCTCGTGCTCGGGTCGGCCGAGGAGCTTGGCGAGGAAGGCCATCGGGCTCGGGGTGTGCGTGAGGGTCGCGAGCCCGGCGTGGTGGAGGGCGGCGATAAGGAAGCCCACGGCGATGCCGACGCTCTCCTGGACGTAGTAGTGCTTGCGCCGCTCGCCGTCCCCGCGCGGGCTCCAATCCTGGCGGAAGACGATGATCAGGGCCGGCGCGAGCTCGAGGAAGGGCTTCTCCCAGGTGGTTCCGAGGGGCGCGAGGGCGGCGCGCCACTCGTCGCTCATGCGATGGTCGTAGGTCTCGCGCTCCTCGGCCTCGGCGGCGAGCCGGATCTCACGCTTCGTGGCGGGATCGGTGACGAGGGCGAAGGTCCAGGGCTGCATGTGCGCGCCGCTCGGGGCGGTGCCCGCGGCGCGGATCGCCGCGCGCACGACTTCGAGCGGGATCGGCTCGGGCGAGAAGTCTCGCACGCTCCGGCGCGCGGACATGCAGGCGAAGAACTCGTCCGCGCGCCGGCGCATGTCGGCCTCGGGGAGCCGGGCGAAGGCGAGGGGGCGGGTCCGCGGGACATCGACCATGGGCGTACGGTAGCGGGAAGCCGCGGGACGTGGGGCGACGTTATAAGGAGTGATGCCGTCCGTCCGTCCGTCCGCCCTCACGACCTTCTTCGCGCTTCTTCTGAGCCTGTCCGGATGTACAGGGAAGGGCGGCGAGCCAGGCCGCAGAGGGGTGGTGGAGGTCGAAGGCGCGAAGCAGGCGGCCCCGGCGGCGCCGGAGGGGCCGCGGACGCTCGAGACGACCTGCGGCCCGGTCCGTCTGCAGGTGCTGCCGAACTTCGACCTCCTCGAGCTCCGCAAGGGGCCGACGGAGGTCACCGTGCTGCTCCGGCTGCGCGGGGAGGGCGAGGCGCGCGGCGAGCGGCCGCCGCTCGACCTGGCGGTGATCCTGGACCGCTCGGGGAGCATGGCGGGCGACAAGCTGCTGGCGGTGAAGCAGGCGACGCTCGACCTGCTCAAGGAGCTGCGGCCGAGCGATCACCTGACGCTGATCGCCTACGACGACCTGGTCGAGGTGCTGGCGGAGCGGGTCGTGAGCGACGCGGCGGGCGCGGACAAGGCGCGCGCGGCGGTGCTGGCGCTGACGGACCGCGGCGGGACGGCGCTCGGACCGGGGCTCTACCGCGGGCTCGAGATCCTGGCGGCGGCCCAGCGCGGCGAGCGGGAGCTGGCCCACGTGATGCTGCTCTCCGACGGGCAGGCGAACGTCGGCGAGCAGAACCCGGAGGTGCTGGCCGCGCGCGCGGGCGAGGGCTTCCGCGGCGGGATCAGCGTGTCGACCCTCGGCGTCGGGCTCGACTACAACG
>CAZMML010000551.1:0-3540 GCA_964567335.1 uncultured Nannocystis sp.
CGGGGCGGAGCGGATCGAGATCGGGGCCGAGGCGGCGGCGAAGATCGCGGCGGCTCGGGCCGCAGGGCGCCCGATCGCGGCGATCGGGACCACGGCGACCCGGGCGCTCGAGGCGGTCGCGCGGCTCCACGGCGGTCGGATCGAGCCCTTCATCGGGTCGACGGACCTGGTCATTACGCCGGGTTTCAAGTTCCAGGCGGTCGACGTCCTGGTGACCAACTTCCATCTGCCGCGCAGCTCGCTCCTGATGCTGGTGTGCAGCTTCGGCGGGCGCGAGCGGGTCCTCGCGGCCTACGCGGCGGCGGTGGCCGCCGGCTACCGCTTCTACTCGTACGGCGACTGCATGCTCCTGACGCGGGCCTCGTCGGCGTGACGCCCGCGTCATCAGCCGCGCACGAAGTCGAGCAGCTCCTGGATCCCGTCGACGATCCTCGACGCGCTCGCCGGGTCGCCGTCGAGGCCCAAGATGTCCGTGCGCATGCCCATGTCGATCTCGACGCCGATGAAGCCTTCGACCACCGGCTCCGTGCCGGCGAACGCCTGGACCGGATAGTAGTGGTCCCAAGGGGAGTCTCTGGTCAGGTCGCCCCGCGTCAGCCGCGTGCGTAGATACGCGCGGATCGCGAGCGCCGCGACGATCCGCGGGTCAGCGCGCCCGAGCGCCGCGATCGGCCGCACGACGCTGTCATTGCGCGCGTCGCCCTCGGCTTGCTCGATCTCACCGTTGTCGTGTACGCGCAGCCACAGGTGCCCGCGACGACCCCGGGACGGCGACCGGAGGCGCAAGATCAGCGGACTGCTGCTGCTCGACGCGGAGGCAATTCGTTGATGGGGAGGGGGGAACACCACAGATTCGATGCTGCATGGCCGAATGTGGCGAGTCAACGAGACGAGCGGGCCTCGGGCGATGCGCCCGGGGCGGCGGCCGCCGACATGGGACGCAGCGCGGGGCCCCGCGCCTCGCGCGCAGACGCCCCGCACCCGCGTCATCGCAGCCCCGTCGCAACCAGCGTGACGTGGCATGGCGGGTCCCGCGTGGCGAGGGACCTGCGTTCGAGGCGGCCCGGCGTCGGCGTCAGACGAGGGCGAAGATCGCGAGGCCGAGGAGGGCGAGGTAGGGGACGAAGGGGGCGAGGCCGACGCGACCGAGGAGGTGCAGCAGCAGACGCAGGGTCAGGGCGCCGACGACGAAGCTGGTCGCGAAGCCGATCGCGTAGCTCGTCGCGCTGATCGCGGGCGGGGCGCCCTCGGCGGCGAGGTCGAGCGCCTCCTTCAGGCTCGCGCCGAGGATCGCGGGGACGCTGAGGAGGAACGAGAAGCGGGCGGCCGGGAGACGGCCGAGCCCGAGCGCCATCGCGGCCGCCATGGTGGCGCCGCTGCGCGAGACGCCGGGGAGGATCGCCACCAGTTGGGCGAGGCCGATCAGCAGGGCCTCGCCGGGTCGCGGCAGCGCGCGGCCGCCGGCGCGCGAGCGCAGGTGCGCGAAGAGGAGGGCGGCCGCGGTGGCGAGGAACGCGGCGGCGAGGGCGCGGGGGGTGTGCTCGGCGGCGATCACGAGGGCCTCGACCGGGGGGGCGAGGGCGGCCGCGAGCGGGAGCGTGCCGACGATGAGGGCGACGAGGAGCGCGCGGGCGTCGACGTCTGTCGAGGTGTCGCTTGGGACAGGTCCAGAGGGACGGAGGAAGAGCGCGGCGCGGATGAGGGCGAGGAGGTCGCGCCGGTAGTGGAGCACGACGGCGAGGAGGGTGCCGGCGTGGACGACGATGTTGAAGGAGTGGCCTGCGGCCTCGCCGCTGACGCCGAGGAGGTGCTCGGCGAGGGCGAGGTGACCGGAGGAGGAGATCGGGAGGAACTCGGCGACGCCCTGGAGGGCCCCGAGGGCGGCGGCGAGGGCGGGCGTCAGCGGCTCGGGCACGATCGCGTGGGTCGCACCCTAGCGCAGGGGCGTCGCTTCTGGGCGTGAGGGCGGTAACGTCGGCGTGGGCCGAGTCAGGCGGAGGCCTCGCCCGTGGGCTCCGGGGCGGGGCGCTCGACGACGCCGCGCTCCCACAGGTGGGTCTCGATCGCGGCCATCAGAGGGCGGGTGCTGCGGCGATCGAGGGCCGAGAGGAAGAAGGTGCCGGGGCCGGCGTCCTGGCGGCGCTGCTCGAGCTCGGCGGCGGGGAGGAGGTCGCACTTGTTGTAGACGGTGAGGCGAGGGACGGCGCCGGCGCCGATCTCGCCGAGGATCGCGTCGACGGCGGCGACCTGCTGCTGCTGGTCGGGGTCGCTGGCGTCGACGACGAGGAGCAGGAGGTCGGCCTCGGCGACCTCCTCGAGGGTGGCGCTGAAGGCCTGCAGGAGGGCAGGGGGCAGGTCGCGGATGAAGCCGACGGTGTCGAGGAGGACGACCTCGCGCTCGGCGGGGAAGCGGATCCGGCGGACGGTGGGGTCGAGGGTGGCGAAGAGCTTGTCCTCGGCGATGACCTCGCTCTGGGTGACCGTGTTGAGGAGGCTCGACTTGCCGGCGTTGGTGTAGCCGACGATCGCCACGACAGGGACCTGGGTGCTGTGGCGGAGGGCGCGGCGCTGGTCGCGGCGGCGGCGGAGCTCGCCGAGGCGTCGATCGAGGAGGGAGATCCGCTCCTTGGCGCGGCGGCGGTCGATCTCCAGCTTGGTCTCGCCGGGGCCGCGGCCGCCGATCCCGCCGGCGAGGCGCGACATGGCGGTGCCCTTGCCGACCATGCGCGGGAGCATGTAGCGGAGCTGGGCCAGCTCGACCTGCAGCTTGCCGTCGGAGCTGCGGGCGTGCTGGGCGAAGATGTCGAGGATCAGGGTGGTTCGGTCGATGACCTTGAGCTCGGTCTCCTCGGCGATCGCGTGCGCCTGGGAGGGGGTGAGGTCGGGGTCGCAGATCAGGAGCTCGCAGTCCTGCTCGAGCGCGCGGACGATGACCTCGCGCAGCTTGCCCTGGCCGAAGAAGGTGCGCGGGTCCGGGGCCGGGCGGCGCTGCTGGACAAGCTCGACCAGGTGGATCCCGGCGGTGCGGCAGAGCTCGCGCAGCTCGTGGGCGCGGGCGGGGACGTCGGCGCCGCCGCCGTGGACCATCAGGACCATCGCCTTGGTGCCGCGCGCCTCGGCGCGGGCGCGGGCGGTCGCGGCGACGAGGGCGGCCTCGAGGTCGCGGATGAAGGCGGGGAAGTCGACCGGGAGGTCGGGGGCGGCGCCGGGGGCGGCGTCGTCGTCGTCACGGCTGAGCGAAGAGACAGGGACTCTCGGCCATGTCCGAACCATCAGGACGTCGGCGACGCCGGGGGCGGGCGGCGCGAGCGCGGCGAGGTCGACCTGGATCCCGGCGGGGCCGCGGTGGAGCGCGGCCAGGAGGTCGAGGCGCAGCTTGACGAGGTCGGCGAGCTCCTCGCGCGTCGGCGGGTCGGGGACGAGGTGGGCGACGATGAGGCGGACGCCGCCGAGGCGGCCGAGGGCGCCGCGCGCCCGGGTGAACTCGGGGAGCGCGAGGCTGTGGGCGTCGCCGAGGATCACCCCCTGGACGCGGCCGCG
>CAZMML010000552.1:0-3535 GCA_964567335.1 uncultured Nannocystis sp.
GCCGAAGCGGAGGTGGTTGTCGAGGAAGTCCTTGCCGTGCTCGTCGACGTAGGGGTTGCCCGGGCGCGCGTAGAGGTGGGGGATGTCGAGCACGAGGAGCTCGAGCGCGCCGACGCGGGCGGCGTAGAGGCGCCCCGAGCTGGCGCCGACGAGGCCGCTGAGGCGGACCTCGGCGCCGGTCGGCTCGGCGCCGGCGAGGACCTTGGGGTAGCCAGGGACGAGCACCTTGACGGAGGCGCCGAGCTGCGCGAGCGCCAGGGGGAGGGCGCCGACGACGTCGGCGAGGCCGCCGGTCTTGACGAGGGGGTAGACTTCGGAGGCGACGAAGAGGACGCGCATGGCCGGAGATCCCTGGGTGAGGCGACAGGACGGGGCGGCTAGAGGCGCTCGATCATCGCCTGGGTGATGAGGGTGACCCCGCCGGGGGTGCGGTGGAAGCGGCGCGCGTCCTCGAGGGGGTCCTCACCGACGACGAGGCCCTCGGGGATCGTGACGCCGCGGTCGAGGACGACCCGGCTGAGGCGCGCGCTGCGATGGACGACGCAGTCGGGGAGGACGACGGCCTCGCTCAGGCGGCTGTACGAGTGGCAGCGCACCTCGGAGAAGAGGACGCTGCGGCGGACCTGCGCGCCGGAGATGATGCAGCCGCCGGAGACCATGCTGTTGAGGGTGTGGCCGCGCCGGCCGTCCTCGTCGTGGACGAACTTGGCCGGCGGGAGCTGCTGCTGGTAGGTCCAGATCCGCCAGTGCGGGTCGTAGAGGTCGAGCGGGGGGACGATGTCGGTGAGGTCGATGTTGGCCTGCCAGTAGGCGTCGACGGTGCCGACGTCGCGCCAGTAGGGGGCGCCGCCGGTGTCGCTGACGACGCAGCTCTCCTGGAAGCGGTGGGCGAACACGCTGGCGCGGCCCTGGACGAGGTGGGGGATGATGTCCTTGCCGAAGTCGTGCGAGGAGCTCTTGTCGTCGGCGTCGCGGCGGAGCTGGTCGAAGAGGAAGTTGCCGCTGAAGACGTAGACGCCCATGCTGGCGAGCGACATGTCGGGGTTGCCAGGGATCCCCGGGGGGTCGGCCGGCTTCTCGACGAAGCGGACGATCCGCCCGCTCTGGTCGACGGCCATGACGCCGAAGGCGGTGGCCTCCTTGCGCGGGACCTCGATGCACGCGACGGTGACGTCGGCGCCGCGGGTGACGTGCTGCCAGAGCATCTTGCCGTAGTCCATCTTGTAGATGTGGTCCCCGGCGAGGATGATGACGTGGGAGGGGCGGACGCTCTGGAAGATGTCGAGGTTCTGGTAGACCGCGTCGGCGGTGCCGCGGTACCAGTTCTCCTCGTTGAGGCGCTGCTGGGCGGGGAGGAGGTCGACCCACTCGTCCATCTCGCCGCGGAGGAAGGCCCAGCCGCGCTGGAGGTGGCGGAGCAGGCTGTGCGACTTGTACTGCGTCAGCACGGAGACGCGGCGGAAGCCGGAGTTGATCGCGTTGGAGAGGGCGAAGTCGATGATGCGGAACTTGCCGCCGAAGTAGACGGCCGGCTTGGCGCGGCGGTCGGTGAGCGCGGCGAGGCGGCTACCCCTGCCGCCGGCGAGGACCAAGGTCAGCGCGGTGCGGGTGAGTTCACGGAGACGCGGCTCGAAGACCATCCTGTCCCTCCTCCCCCCCGAATACACCTGCGGCGGGCGGAGATCAACTTCCACGGGCCCGCGGCGGAGCGCTACAGCCAGTGGCGGCGGCGGAACCAGACGACGAGCGCGGTCGCGGTGAGGACCATGAGGAGCAGGGCGAAGGGGTAGCCGAGCGCCCACTTGAGCTCGGGCATGACCTCGAAGTTCATGCCGTAGACGCCGGCGATGAAGGTCAGCGGGAGCATGATCGTGGAGATCTGCGTCAGGACCTTCATGATGTCGTTGGTGCGGTTGGCGGAGATCGAGAGGTAGGCCTCGACGGCGCTCTGGGCGCCCTCGCGGAAGGCCTCGGCGAGGTCCGCGACGCGGACGAAGTGGTCGTAGATGTCGCGGAAGAAGGCGATGCTCTCGCGCGGGATGAGCTCGATGTGGCCGCGCGCGAGCGACTCGAGGATCAGGCGCTGGTGGCCGGTCATGCGCCGGAGGCGGCTGATGATCTTCTTGGCCTCGAGGACCTGCTCGAGCTGCTCGGGCTTGGGGTTGTGCATGATCAGGTCCTCGAGCGCGTCGAGGCGGGCGCCGAGCTTGTCCATCACGGGGAGGTAGTTGTCGACCAGGCGGTCGAGCATGTGGTGGAGGATCCGGACCGAGATCCAGGGGCGGTGCCCCGGCTTGGCGACCTCCTGGTGGAGGTCGCGGATCGAGCGGGGCGCGGGCTCGCCGTGGTGGGTGACGATGAAATTGGGCCCGGCGAAGATGTCGAGCTCGACGGTGTTGATGGCGAAGCCCTTGTCGAGGTCGAGCGAGTTGAAGTCGACGCCGTGGACGATCAGGAACACGTGGTCGTCGTAGAGGTCGAGCTTCGGGTGCCCGTAGTCGTGCAGCATGTCCTCGATCGCCAGCGGGTGGAAGTGGAACACCTCGCCGAGCACGCGGGCCTCGGCCTCGCCGGGGTCCTGGAGGTCGAGCCAGATGGTGATCTGGGGGTCCGCGCGCAGCCCGGGGAGCGCCGAGAGGTCCGTCTCGAGCCAGTGGCCCCGCATCGGGTGGAACGCGTGCAGCGTGAACACGGCGCGAGGGTATCACGGCTCGCGCAGGGCGAGCTCGACCAGGACGCCGCCGGTCCGCGCGCGCAGCAGCGGGCGCAGCTCCACGCCGAGGTGGGCGCGGAGCTCGGGCGGGCAGAGGATCGCGGCGCGCCAGGCGGAGAACGTGTTCTTTAGGGCATGTCCGATGTGCGCGTAGAGGTCGCGGAGGGTGCGGGCGCGGCCGACGCGGAGGCCGTAGGGGGGGTTGGTCAGGATGAGGCCGCGCGGGGCGGGGGGCTCGCAGGCGGCGAGGGGGCGGGCCGCGAAGGTGATCGCGTCGTCGACCCCGGCGCGCTGGGCGTTCGCGCGCGCGGCCTCGATCGCGCCCGGGTCGCGGTCGGAGGCGAAGATCATGATCTGTCCCGGAGGACAGGATGAAGCGTAGCGCCGCTCGGCGCGGGCGCGCAGGGCCGGGTAGGCGCCCGCGAGCGCGGGCCAGCGGGCGCAGGCGAAGCCGCGGAGGGCGCCGGCGGGGCGCGAGCGGGCGATCAGGGCGGCCTCGACGGCGATCGTGCCGGAGCCGCAGAAGGGGTCGAGGAGCGGCTCGTCGGGGCGCCAGGCGGCGGCGCGGAGGAGCGCGGCGGCGAGGCTCGGGCGGAGCGGGGCCTTGGCGGTGGCGAGCCGGTAGCCGCGGCGGTGCAGCGGCTCGCCGGAGCTGTCGACGCTGACGGTGCAGAGGTCGCGCTCGAGGCGGACGACGACGAGGAGGTCGGCGAGGGTCGAGCGGTCGGCGGCCTCGTCGTCGACCTCCCCGCGGACGAGCTCGACGGGGGCGGCGAGGCGCACGGCGAGGGCCTGCTGGACGCGCTCGGCGAGCGCGCCGGT
>CAZMML010000553.1:0-3535 GCA_964567335.1 uncultured Nannocystis sp.
CGCGAGGATGCCAGTTAAATGGCGTGGGAGGAGCTGGCCCCGCCGCAGAGGGGGGACGCGAGGGGGCCGGATATTGGCGTTCGAAGGGAGCCGGCGTCGTCGCAGAGGGGAGGGAGGACCGGGCGCGAGGATGCCAGTTAAATGGCGTGGGAGGAGCTGGCCCCGCCGCAGAGGGGGGACGCGAGGGGGCCGGATATTGGCGTTCGAAGGGAGCCGGCGTCGTCGCAGAGGGGAGGGAGGACCGGGCGCGAGGAACGAGCGACCGTGCCTCCGCGGGAGACCTGCCGGGCGGAAGCGAGGAGCGGAGCCTGCGGCCGGCGAGCCGCTTATGGCGCCGCGTGGTGTACGAGGGGGAAGGGATGAGGTCCGGCGCTTATCTGCAACCAGAGGAGCCCGACGCAGGAGGGTTCCTCGGTGAAGCCTAAGCGCCGGACCTCATCCCTTCCCCCTCGTGAGGCGCGCCGCGCTACTCAGCCGGGCACCCGCACGGGGGCGCGTGCGCACGGGGGCGAGGGCGCACGGGGGCGCGTGCGCACGGGGGCGAGGGCGCACGGGGGCGAGGGCGCACGGGGGCGTGGGCGCGCACCCGGGCACCCGCATGCGGGGCCCGGTGTTCGGTGCGAGGCCTCGCCTCTGCGCGCGGGCTCAGGTCTCGCAGGTGGGGCCGAAGCGGGCCACGGCGAGGAGCGGGCGGGCGCCGTCGCCGGGGGCGAGGAGGATCCGCTGGAGCAGGAGCGGACGGGGTTGGTCGAGCAGGACGAGGAGGCGGTCGGGGTCGCGGCGGCGCTCGAGCACGCGTCCGCCGACGCGCGCGGCCGCGCCGACCTCGAGGTCGCCCACGCGGGTGCTTCGATCGACGGGGCGCGGGACGAGCCAGCCGGCGCGCAGGCGCAGGACGGCGCAGGGCGGGGCGGGCCGCGGGAGCAGGGCGCCGCGGGCCATCAGGCACTCGTCGCCGAGGCCGGTGTCGCGCTCGAGGTCGGGCCAGTCGAGGAGGAGGTGACCGAGCTCGTGCAGGATGGCGCCGAGGGGGGCGCCGACGGGGAGGATCGCGTAGCGCCGCGGGGCCCCCGGCTGCCAGCGGGCGGGGCCGGCCAGGTGCCAGCAGTGCGGGCGAAAGCCGGGTGGGACGACGACGATCAGGGCGCTGTCAGGGTTGATGAGGGTCCGCGCGGCGGGGCCGAGCTGGGCGAGCGCCTCGGCGACGAGCCCCTGGGAGCCGTGCGGGTGCGGCTCCAGGCCGCCGGCGCCGCGGAAGCGGGCGAGCTCGCCGAGCCCCTGGTCGGCGAGCGGGACGGGCTGGAGGGCGACGCGGCCGCCGCTCGGGGCGGAGAGCCAGGCGGCGGCGGGGGCGAGATCGAGGTGGGGCGCGGGGGCGTGGGGCGCGCCGACGCGGAGCACCGGGACGCGCATCAGACCCGCCAGTCGACGAGGAGCTCGGGGCCGCTGGGTAGCACGATGCGCCTGACGCCGGCGCAGAGCGGGTGGTGTTCGGCGGCCCGCGGGAGGCCGGCGGTGTTGGGGTTGCCGGTGGCGTTCTTGGGCTCGCCCGCGCCGACCCACAGCTCGGAGAGGTTCCAGCGCGTCATGCAGGTGAGGCCGATCCAGTAGCGGGCGATCCGCACGAAGTCGATCACCTCGCCGTCGAGGGTGGCCTGGCCGGCGGAGGCGATCATCTCGGCGTCGCCGCCGTAGTCGTGCTTGGCGGCCTCGGCGCGGGCGCTGAGCAGGTAGCGGCCATGCGGCCAGGCGGGGACGTCGATCGGCTCGTAGGTCTCGTGATCGCGGGTGGTGCCCCAGCGGAAGTCGGTCGGCGGGCGCAACCAGCCGACGTCGACGAAGCGACCCTCGGGCGTGGTGGTCGCGCCGGCCCAGCGGTCGTAGACGAGGTGGTAGGTCCGCAGGGTGTCGGTCGCGCGGAGGTCGAGGCCCGGCTCTCCCTTCACGTCGCGGCGCTCGCCGAGGCCGGGGCGGATATCGGTGCCTTGGGGGCCGAGCGCGCCGCCGGCCGGCTGGACCTGGAGGACGAGCATGCGGCCCTCGAGGGCCTCGATCTGCAGGGTGCCGTCTCGGCCCTTCTTGGCGTGGCCGATCCGCCGGGTGATCCCGCCGCCGCTGGCCTGCGCGAGGGTGCGGTCGAGCTCGCGGACGAGGTCGTCGACGTTCCAGGCCTGGAGCGTGAGGGTCGGGGTGCTGAGGACGCCGGCGGCGGTCGGGTCGTCGGAGTGGAAGCGCCACGCGACGCCCGCGGTCGTCGCCGGGGTCTTGCGGCCGCGGAGGCCGCGGAGGGGCATGTAGTCGGTGTTGAGAGCGACGACGCTGGCGGGCGCGAGGGCGTTGCCGAGGCGGAAGCTCTCGTTGTCCTCGAGGTCGCCGGCGCCGGGCCAGCCGCGCGCTTCGAGGGGGGGACCCGCGGCGATCCCGAGGGCGGTGGTGAGGGTCTCCGTGCTGCCGGTCGCGGGCAGGCGCACGCTCCCGGCGAGGCCGGGGGTGAGGGTCTCGACGACGATCGAGTCGTCGAGGTAGCGGCCGTGGATCTGGTCGGCGGCGGCCTGGCGCGTGTAGTGGCCGGGCGGGAAGCGGACCTCGATGCGGCGCGGCGGCGAGACGTCGGCGCCGGCGCCGTTGTCGTCGAGCTCGACGACCAGCACGGCCTCGGCGGCGAGGTCGAAGGCGGCGCCGGGGAGGATCACGACCGCGGCGCGCACGGCGGGGCCGCGGGCGAGGCTGCGGTCGAAGTCGAAGGGCTCACGCCCGAGGAGCGGCTCGACGTGCGACATGCAGCCGCGCCGCGGGGAGCGCAGGCGCAGCAGCGGGGCGGTGGCGCGGGCGCCGGCGACGTAGCGGACGGCGCGATCGGGGACGAAGTCGGCGCTGCCGTTGTCGCTCTGGACGTCGCGGGTGGCGAGGCCCTGGGCGATCGCCTGGGCGAGGTGGGCGTCCTCGACGCGATCGAGGTGCGGGAGGGAGCCCTCGCCGCGGCGCTCGGCGGCGGGGTCGGCGGGGAGCGTGAGCAGGTCGCGGGCGTCGGGGGCGGCGCTGGCGGGGCGGAGCTGGAGGGTGACGGTGCTGCCCTCGCCGGGCGTGGAGAGGTCGAGGAGGTGGGTCGCGCCGCGGGTGAGGATCCGGGCGAGGACCCGGTAGTCGCTCTGGCGCTCGATCTGGGCCGCGAGGTCGTCCCAACCGGTGGGCATGGCGAAGCGGACCTCGAGCTCCTGGCCCTCGACCTTGAGGCGCAGGCGGTGATTGACGAAGGACGAGGGCAGGGCGGGGCGGACCGGCAGGGTCATCCGCGCCGGAGCGCCCCAGAGCGGGACGAGGACCTTGCGGGTGACGGCGGTGCCGCTGACGTTCTGGGCGGACGACTCCCAGTGGAGCTGGAGGACCGTGGAGAGCACCGCGGTGGCGGCGGGCCAGGCGAGGTCGAGGAGGTCCGGGCGGCCCGGCGCGCGGGCGAAGCGGAGGAGCGCGCCGGAGCGCGGGGTGACGCCGCTGAGGTCGTTGAGGTCAGCGGTGGAGTCAGCGGCGCGGATCT
>CAZMML010000554.1:0-3531 GCA_964567335.1 uncultured Nannocystis sp.
CGGGGCTGGTGCTCGGCGCGCGTCCCTGCTGAGCGTCGGGCGCGGAGGTGCGCGCGCGGAGGGCCCTGGAATTGAAGGGCGCGCGGAGGTCCAAGGGGGGTGCATCGTCTCCCGCGCGCACCGCTGATCTCCCTCCTCTTCCTCGCAGGCGCGGCCTGCAAGCCCGAGCCGCCCCCGCCGGAGCCGCCGGAGCAGCCGAAGCTGGGGCCCGGCGAGACCTGCGACCCGGGCGTCCTCCCGGTCGACGAGACGCCGGATCCCGAGGATGACAAGGACCCCAAGCCGATCTGCGCGCCAGGCCTCGCGTGCGAGCCGCTGACCGGCGACTCCGGCTACGTGTGCGGGACGGCGCTGACGATCCGCGGCCGGATCGTCGACTCTGCGACCGGCGAGGGGATCGAGGGCGCCCTGATCGCGGCGCTGAACGAGATCGGCGAGCCCGTGACGGACGTCGTCGCGTCGGACGCGTGCGGCGAGTACCGCCTGCCGGTCTCGGTCCACCGCAACCCGGACGGCGGCTACGCGGAGTCGCTGAAGTGGACGCTCTCGGTCAGCGCCCGGAACTACCAGCCCTTCCCGACGGGCGTGAGGCCGGCGCTGCCGATCGATCTCAGCGACGCAGTGCCGGCGCCCGAGGACCCGCCGCCGGACCCGCCGCCGGACCCGCCGCCGGACGGCGAGGAGGAGGAGACCTACCCGGCGGAGATGGTCCGCAACGCGGCGACCAGCGTGGCGCTGATCTCGCTCGGCGCGAACGCGAAGGGGGTGGCCGTGTCGGGCACGCTCGGGGAGGGGACGGCCGGGACCCTGGTCGTCGCGGAGGGCGGGCCCGTGCCCGCGCCCTACGCGATCGCGGACCGCTCGGGGGCGTACACGATCTTCAACGTCCCGGCGGGCGCGGCGACGATCCGCGGCTACCGCCGCGGCGTCCAGCCCGAGCCGGCCGACGTCACCATCGGGGCGGAGGACCTCGCGGGGGTCGACCTGACGATCGTGACCACGGACCCAGCCCAGCTAGCGACGGTCAGCGGCAGCCTCAACATCGTCAACGCGCCGGGCGGCAGCGTGACGAGCGTGGTGCTGGTGCCGGCGAGCGTCTTCAACGTCGCGCTCGAGCGCGGGCCGGTGCCGCTCGGGCTGCGCGATCCGCCGCCGCCGACGGCGCCGGACGTGAGCGGCGCCTTCTCGCTCGACGGCGTCCCCAGCGGGACCTACAAGGTGCTGGTCGCGTTCGAGAACGACTTCCTCGTCCGCGACCCCGACGAGGGGATCGCGGGCACGCAGATCCAGGAGATCACGATCGAGGGCGGCGGCGCGGTCCCGGTCCCGGACGGCTTCAAGGTGACCGAGGCGCTCGCGGTGTCGGGCCCGGGCGTGGACGGTCCGGAGGCGGTCGGTCCGGCGCCGGACCTCGTGTGGGCCGACGACTCGAGCGAGGACGGCTACGACCTGGTCGTGTACGACGCGCTCGGCAACGTGACGTGGCAGCTCGAGATCCCTGGGGTCAGCGGCTCCCCGACCGTCACCCAGCCCTACGAGGGGCCCGCGCTGCAGCCGGGCATGTACTATCAGTTCCGCGTCACCTCCTGGCGCGAGGTGATGGGCATGCGCCGCAACATCTCGCGCACAGAGGATCTCCGCGGCGTGTTCGTGCACGGCGAGGCGCCGCCGATGGAGATGTGCGTGGTGGAGGACCCGACCGGGGGCGAGGACACGGGGACGAGCACGGGCGGGAGCAGCTCGGGCTAGCGCGCGCCGGGGGTGGCGATCGCGCGGGGGTCGCGATCGCGCGGGAACTCTCGGCCGCGGGCGCTGTCTCTCCTCGCATGAGCACCCCGACCTCGTTCTTCCGCCGCTGGCCGGCGACCACCCTCGCCAGCGTGGGCGTCCTGACCACGTTGATCGTCGTGACGACCACGGGCACCCGCGCCCCGGAACCGGCGGAGATCGTCGTCGAGAAGGTGGTGACGGACGTGCCGGCGCCGCCGATGGCCGTGACGGGCGCCCCGATGCCCGAGGTCGATGAGGGCGGCGCCCCCGAGCTCGCAGATTCCGAGCCCGCGTCGGCGTACCGCCACAAGGGCGAGGAGGGGAAGATGGGCAAGCCGACGTCCAAGGCCAAGGCCGGGCTCTACGCGATGAAGGGCCCGAAGGACGCGGCGCCCGCGGGCGCCTTCGCGGCCGGCTCGGACGACGCGGACGTGTGGGGCGGGCTCGCGGGCACCGAGTTCGGCGAGGCCTACGGCGTCGGCGGGCTCGGTCTCGTCGGCACGGGGCGCGGCGGCGGCGGCACCGGCGAGGGCACGATCGGCCTCGGGTCGACGGGGGTGATCGGTCACGGCGGCGGCGGCGGGTCCGGGAGCGGGTACGGGAGCGGGCGGGCGCGGGGCCCCGAGCCCGACGGCAAGTACGACGCGTCGATCCGGGCGCAGACGCTGACGGTCGGGACGGCCGACGACAACGCCGATCCCGCCGGCTTCGCCAAGGCGATGGAGAAGCTCGCCTACGCCCGTGACGGGCTCGGCGTCCCCTCCAAGCTCTACGACACCGTCTCCCCGGGGCCGCGCCACGACCCGAAGCCGGCCGGCCTCGACGTCGCGCTGGTGATCGACACCACCGGGAGCATGGGCGACGAGCTCGAGTACCTCAAGGTCGAGATCCGCGAGATCGCCACCAAGATCTCGCGCGAGCACCCCGGGGTCGCGCAGCGCTGGGGCCTGGTCGTGTACCGCGACCAGGGCGACGCGTACGTCACCCGCCGGGTCGACTTCCAGGGCATCGATCACTTCGTCGACGCGCTCGGGCGGCAGTCCGCGGGCGGCGGCGGCGACACCCCCGAGGCGATGGACGCCGCGCTCGCGGCGAGCGAGGTGCTCTCCTGGCGTCAGGGTCCGGACACCGCGCGGATGATCTTCCTCGTCGCCGACGCGCCCTCGCACGCCGGCAGCAACGCGCAGAAGTTCGCCGACAGCGTCCTGAACCACCGCAAGAGCATGACCGCGATCTACTCGGTCGCCGGCAGCGGCGTCGACGAGGCGGCCGAGGTCCAGCTCCGCTTCGCCTCGCGGGCGACCGGCGGGCAGTACATCTTCCTCACCGATCACTCCGGGGTCGGCGGCGGCCACGCCGCGCCGAAGGTCGAGCAGTTCACGGTCGAGACCCTGCACGACGCGATGGTGCGGATGATCCGCGGCGAGCTCGGCGGGGTCGGGACGATCCAGCCGAGCGTCCCGCCGACGCCCGCGCCGACGCCCGTGCCGACGCCCACGCCGCCGCACGTGGTGGTCGTCCACACGCCCGCGCCGGTCGTCGCCGCGGCCGCGCCGGCGCCTGCGCCGAGCTTCTGGGACGAGTTCAAGGGCAAGCTCGGCGACCACCTGCAGTTCGCCGGCATGCTCGCGCTCGTGATGTTCGCCGGGATCGGCGTCGACAGCGTCATCGCCCGGCGGCGCCGTCCGAGCGCCTGAGCCGCTTCCGCGGGCGCGGCGGCTGGGGTACCCTGGGCCTGGCGCGCCGCGTGATCGCCTCCTC
>CAZMML010000555.1:0-3531 GCA_964567335.1 uncultured Nannocystis sp.
TCTTGGCCGCCCTCCTGAAGCGTCCGCTCCCCGTCGCCGCGCAGATCCGCGACGTGCTGCTCGACCCCCTCGTCCCCGGCGACCTCCCGCGCCTGCCGGCGGCGCAGGAGGTCGCCGCCGCGATCACCTGGCCCGACGCGCGCGCCGCCTGGCCGCGCGCCGTGACGCTGCCGGAGCTCTCCGCCGCCCTGGTCCCCTCGCCGCGGGGCCCCGCCCTGCGCTACGCCAGGGGCGAGCACCCGCTGGTGGCGCCGACCGGGCCGCCGATCCCGCGGATGAACGACAGGGAGGCGCGGCGGGTGATGCGGACGCTCGAGTGCAGCGTCCTCGACGTCGGCCCGGAGCTCGCCCAGCAACAGGCGCGGGAGGCCGGCCGGCGCGCGTTCTTGCGGCGCACGATGGCGCCGCGCCTGCCGGAGTTCGTCCGCGCCCCCCTGCGAGCCATCATCGAGGCGCCGGCGCTGCGCGGCGAGGTCGGGATCGATGTCGACGCGGAGCAACCCGGCGAGCTGTGGCTCATCCGCGACGGCTGCCTGATCGTGCGCTGCCCGCTCGACGTGCACGGGATCTACGCCGCGCTGGAGGCCGAGTTCTCGCCGAGCGACGACTTCAGCGATGTCGTCCGCGACCAGGTCTTCGCCGCCGCGCTGCTGCGGGGGCTCGCCTCGCTGGGACCGACGCTGCAGGAGGTCGCGGCGTCGCTGGCCGCGCGCCCGGCGGGGCGCGCCCTGCTCAAGGCGTGGCTCGGCTGGACGCTCGACGACGAGGCGCGAGACGCCCTCTGGTCCCGCCTCGGCGTGCCCGACTCGGCGCGCCCGCGGGGCGACGCGGCCGCGCCGCTGGTCCCGACGCGCGCGGAGCTCCTCGCCATGCCGGGGCTGCAGGACGCGCCGCTCTTCGAGGACTACGACGGGACGCGACGCTCGCTCGGCGAGCTGCGCCAGCGGGCCGCTCGCGAGGGTACGCTCGCGTGGATCGACCGCGGCGTGCCCCGCGACGCGCAGCTCGGGCTCGCGGTCGCCTACCTCGGGCGCGGCGATCAGCGCCTGCTCGCGGCGCTGCTCGCGGCCGACGCGCTGCGCGCCGGGGACCCCGAGCTCGCCTCGGCCCGCGCGGCCCGGGCCTTCGCCGCCAGGCCGACGCGGACGATCGAGGCCGCCGCCGCGGAGCTCCACGCCGACCTGCGCCGCCAGGGCCTCGACCCCGCGCTCGGGTGCCGACGCGAGCGCGTCGGCGACGTCGAGGTCGTGCTCCAGGTGCTCCCCTCCGGCCCCGCGCAGGAGGCCCGCGTCGAGGTCATCCACGACGCGCGCGCGCTCGGCACGGTGCTCGTCCGCGGCTCACCCCTGCCCTGCGCGGGCGCGGCGAGCGCGCCGCAGGTCCGCCCGAACGCCGCCTACGACGGGATCGTCGAGGACGACGCCGCGGCGACGCTGCGCGCGGCGGCGCTGCGCGCGGCCTTCGGGCTCGCCCGTCAGCTCCTCGGCGGCCTCGCCGCGGACTCGGAGCCGCGCGTGCGCCTGCTGCGGCAGCTCCGACAGCGCCTCGAGGCCGATGACCACGAGTCCCTGCTGCGCGCGCTGCCCGAGCTGTGGGCCCTCCCCCTCCTCGGCACCCTCGCCGGCGATCCGATCAGCCTCGACGCGGTCCGCGGGGTCATCGCGGCCCGTGGGGTCATCGAGTGGGTGCCGGAGAGGACCGCCGTGGCGCCGCTCCGCGACCCACCGCTGCTCCGCGTCGGCGGCCCGACGCTCGCGCTGCTGCTGGCCCTCTTCGGGCCCGCGGCGCTCGTCGAGGGGACGCCCCGAGTGCTGCAGCACCGCCTCGCGGACCTGCCGGCCGTCGCAACGCCGACGCTCGCGCCCGCGCGGGTGTGGCAGCGGATCGCCTTGCAGGTCGCCGACGGCGCGAGCGGGGAGATCGGGCTCAGCCGCGCCCGCTCGAGCGGCGGGCTCTCGCTCGCGCTGTGCACCGGCGGGCGGCTAGTCGCCACCGCCAGGGACGAGGACCTCCCGGCGCCGGTGGAGGCGATCGTGGCCGATCCCCGGCTCCCCTTGATGGCCGGCGGCGTCGACACCCGCAGCAAGCGCTACAGCCAGCACCTCCGCCGCTGTCGACGCGCGCTGCCTGGCTTGATCCGGGACCTCTGCCAGCGCTACGCGAAGCTCGCCGGCCCCGAGCGCGAGCAGGCGCGCGCGATCCTGCTCGGCTACGCGGGCGCGAAGGTGGCTCAGGCGCACGGGGCCATCCGCGAGGAGGTGCTGCAGCAGGTTCGCGCGCTGCCGCTGCTGCGCGACCTGTGGGGCGCCCCGCGCACGCTCGCCGAGGCCGCGGCCGCGGCCAAGGTCGAGGTCGTGAGCGCCCCGCGCGAGGTCGACGCGGCGTGGGCGGAGCTCGGGCAGTTGATCCTCGTCGCGGATCCCCCCGCGCGCCGCTGCCTCGAGGCCCTCACCTCGGTCGTCGACGTCGAGGAGCGCTTCCCCGCGGTCGTCGAGCGGCTGCGGGCGCTCGCCGCGGCGCCGTCCTTCTCGCCGCAGATCCCGGGCGAGCTGTGGATCGAGCGCGAGGTCGCCTCCGCGGGCGGACTCGAAGCCCACCTCTGGCTGCCGCGCGCGGACGAGGGATCGGACTCGCTGGCCTTCGTCCACGCGGGGCGGGAGGTCGCCCGCCTCGCGCTGATCCCGGGGCTCCCCTGCGGCGGGGTCGTCCGCGGGCCCACGCTGGCCTGCGACGAGCGATCGGCGACGCTCGACGAACGCCAGCGCAGCGGGCTGGTGCGCCAGATCTACGGCCTCTACGAGGCGCTCGCGCGCCAGGTGAAGTCGGGCCGGATGCGCAAGGAAGAGCGGGCCGAGCTGCTCGGCTGGCTGATACGTCAGACGTCGAGGCTGCCGCCCTCCGACCCCTCCGCCGAGAAGGCGCTCGCGCGGACGAGGAGCGCGATCGAGGCGCTGCGATCCCCCGCGCTTCGCCGCATCGCCGCCGCCGAGGACGGGACGCCGACGCCGAAGCCCGCCGCGCCGCCCGCCGAGCTCCCGGCGCCGAAGCCCGAGGATCCGACGCCCGGCCCCGCGCTCGGTCGCGCCGGTGCCGCCGACCCTCCCGCGCGCCTCGCGGTGCCCGCCGCGCCCGCGACGCCGCGGCAGACGCTCCTCGCGGCCCTCCACGCGGAGCTCGCGTGGGCGCGCGCCCGACACCACGCGCCGGCCGAGGCGGTCGCGCTCGATCGCATCACGCTCGACGAGCTCCCCGCCAAGACCCTCGCGATCGTGCGCGAGGGCCTCGTCGTGCGCCGCGATCACCCGCTGGTCGACCGCTGCCTCTCGCGCCTCGCCCACGGCGAGGGCCTCGACCCGATCGACCTGATGTTCCTCGTGTCGGCGTGCTCCACGGTCATGAACGAGACCTCGGCGGCGATCGACGCCGACGACGAGCAAGCGCTGGTGGCCCACATCGCGGCCTGCCTCGCTCCCGACCCGACCTGACGACCCTCAAGAGCGGCGCCCTCCGCCGGGCCCGAGCTCAGTGTTC
>CAZMML010000556.1:0-3530 GCA_964567335.1 uncultured Nannocystis sp.
ACGCCGCGGTCGGCGACCGAGGTGGCGATCTTGCCGACGGACTGGGCGGCGTCGGCGTGGACGAGGACGCCGCGCTCGCGGGCGCGGGCGGCGAGGTCCTCGACCGGCTGGATCACGCCGGTCTCGTTGTGGGCGTGGATGATCGTGAGGAGGGCTGGGTCGCGCTGCAGGGCGGCGTCGGCGGCCGCGAGGTCGACGACGCCGGCGGCGTCGACGCCGACGCGCGCGACGTCCCAGCCCTCGCTCGCTAGCCAGTCGCAGACGCGGGCGGTGGCGGGGTGCTCGATCGCAGTGGTCACGAGGCGGCGGCGCTCGGGTCGCGCTCGGGCGACGCCGCGGATCGCGAGGTTGCTGGCCTCGGTGCCGCCCGAGGTGAAGACGACCTCGTCGGCGTGGCAGCCGAGCGCGGCGGCGACCTGCTCGCGCGCGCGGTCGACGGCGGCGCGCGCGGCTCGCCCGTAGGGGTGGCCGCTCGAGGGGTTGCCGAAGCGCCCCTGCAGGTAGGGGAGCATGGCGTCGAGGACCTCCGGCAGGACCGGGGTGGTGGCGTTGTGATCGAGGTAGATCGGGCGCATCGCGGCGCGCCGAGTGTAGCGGAGCCTGCGTGCGCTCAGGTCTGGTTGAGCAGGATCCAGATCCCGTTGGCGGACAGGACGACGAGGTCCTGGAAGCCGTCGCCGTCGAAGTCGGCGTCGGCGAAGTCGGCGATCGTGCCGAAGCCCTGGAAGCTCGGCTTCTCGGCGAGCACCTCGCCGTCCGGGAAGGGCAGGATGTGGAGCGAGCCGGCGGCGGCGTTGATCATCACGAGGTCGGCGAAGGCGGCGTGGAGGGGGACGTAGCGGGGTCGGCTGAGCCCGGCGGCGATGTCGAGGGTCTTCGACTCGACGAAGCTGGTGTCGCCGCCGAATCGCTGCAGGCGGACGGTCTGCGGGTCGAAGACCCCGACCGAGTCGTTGGTGTCCGGGAGGATCCGGGCGACGACGACGTCGGCGGCGGTGGTGAGCGAGTTGGAGGTGAAGGGGCCGAGCGGCTCGCCCTGGAAGGCGTCGAAGTAGAGGAAGCCCGGCGGGCTGGTGACCGACACGACGAGGTCGGCCTTGCCGTCGTCGGTGACGTCGGCGGCGACCACGCGTACGGGCGGGGCGGGCGTGCCGAGGACCGGCGTGGCGCCGAGCCCGCCGGGGGCGCCGGTGCCGAGCGCCCACTGGACCGAGCTGCCCTCGGGTTGGGCGATGATGAGGTCGAGGATCCCGTCGCCGTCGGCGTGGCCGAGGGCGACCGAGCGGGGCTCGCCGGAGAGGAAGGTCAGGGGCGCCATCTGCCCGATCTCGAAGACGCGGACGCCGCTGCTCATTCCCTCGTCGAGCGCGGCCGCGACCTCGGCCTTGCCGTCGCCGGTCCAGTCGTAGGCGAGCAGCTCGGCGGAGGGTCCGGCGACGGGCTGCGCTTGCCAGGGCGTGAGCGTCTTGGCGGCGCTGTCGTAGAGGAAGATCTGGACCTCGTCCGAGTCGTCCGAGACGGCGACGTCGGTCGTGCCGTCGCCGTCGAAGTCCGCGGCGGCGATCGAGCGGCCGTTCGGGAAGGGGATCGCGCTGTTGCCCTTGAGGAGCAGGGGGCGGCAGTTGGCCTCGCAGGGGCGGCCGGGGCCGTTGCCTTCGCCCTCGTCGCACTGCTCCTTGCCGAGCTGCTGGACGCCGTCGCCGCAGCGGGCGCTCTTGCAGGTGGTGAGGCAGGCGTCGCTCGAGACGTCGTTGCCGTCGTCGCACTCCTCATCGGGGTCGAGCACGCCGTCGCCGCAGCTCGCGGGGGGAGGGTCCGTGGTGGTGCTCGCGGTGGCCTCGCTGGTGCCGAGCGACGTGCTCGACGAGGACGACGCGCCGCCGCTCGAGCTGTCGAGCGGCTCGGGTCCGAAGAAGAGGTTCTCCTTCCAGCATGCGGACGCCAGGAGGAGCAGTACGCCGAGCGATCTCCGCGTCATCGTCTCACGCTATCCGAGGCACATGGGCGGATCTACGGGCGTGCGCTAGGCACAGTGCGGTGCGCGAAAGAAGTGCGAGGGTCTTTCGCTGGCGCCGGGAGTGCACATGCTAGGTGGAGCGAGGCCAACATGCGACGTCTGTGCTTGATATCGGCGCTGCTGCTCGGGTGCGGGGACAGTGCGGGCGGCGGGGAGGAGGGGAGCGGAGGGGCGACGGAGAGCGAGGGGAGCTCGTCCGGCGGCTCGTCCGAGGGCTCGGGCTCCGCGGGTACGGGCGAGCCGACCACGGGGTCGGCGCCGACCGACTGCTCGAGCGACCACTTCTGGACGCTCGGGAACGTCGAGTCGCCGCTGATGCACCCGGGCGCGGCGTGCCTGACGTGCCACCAGACGGTCGTCGGCGAGGACATCCAGAATCAACTGGCGATCGCGGGCACGGTCTATCCGACCGCGCATGAGGTCGACGACTGCTACGGCGCGCCGGGGCCGGATCTCAAGGTCGTGATCAGCGCGGCGGACGGCGAGGAGCTGACGCTGACGGTCAACGCCGCGGGCAACTTCATGTACGACCAGATCGAGCTGGGCGCCATCGCCTTCCCGATCCAGGCGAAGGTCGTCCGCGGGGCCGAGACGCGGGTGATGGCGACTCCTCAGATGACGGGCGACTGCAATTCGTGTCACACCGCGGCCGGTCAAAACGGCGCGCCGGGGCGGATCCTCGCGCCCTAAAGCGCTCGCTCTTCGGGCGCCGCGCGCGTTCGCTTGCGCGAGGCTCGCGCACGTGAGCTGTCCACTGGCGCCAGGCCCGAGGGCAGGCCTAGGATGGAAGGCTGTGAAAGTTGTAGCGATCCTCCCGCTCGTCGTCGGCGGCTGTCTCATCGAAAACCCCGAGTTTCAGGGCGGCTCCAGCGAGGCTGCGGCGAGCAGCGACGCCGCGACGAGCAGCGGTCCCGCGACGAGCGGCGGGCCCGCGACGAGCCCGGGCGGATCGGGCAGCGCGAGTCAAGGCTCGGGCTCGGCGAGCGAAGGGAGCGGCTCGGGCTCGTCCACGTCGAGCGCCGCGACGACGGAGGGGCCCGGCGGATCGAGCGGGACGACGACGCCGGTGTTTCCGCCGATGACCCTCAAGGCCTACGAGACGGCGGCGTGCGCGAGGGGGCTGGGGTGCTTCGGGGAGATGAAGCAGCTCCTGCCGGCCGTGATCGCCGGCTTCGAGTGCTTCACGGCCCCGGTGGAGCCGCCCTTCGTGCTCACGCGGGTCGGCTTCGAGGTCCGCTTCATACGCGGGACGCCGAGCGCGCGCCTGGTGGTGACGCCCTTCGATCAGGGCGCGATGCTCCCGGGCGCCCCCCCGATCGCGGCCGTCGACCTGGGTCCGATCAACCAGGTGGCCTACCGCAGCTTCGACCTCGCGCCGCCGGTCCTGATCGATCAGCAGCACTTCTGCGTCGGGATCGAGGGCGGCGACCACGACAACACGACGCTGTCGCTGCGGACCGACGAGGTGACGATGGCGCCGGGGGAGGCCTTCGCGTCGATGAACTCGAAGTTC
>CAZMML010000557.1:0-3525 GCA_964567335.1 uncultured Nannocystis sp.
CCGCGTCGAGCCGGTTGGTCGACACGATGTAGGGCGTGATCCAGCGGTTGCGCATCGCGTCGAGCACGTTCGGGTAGTAGTGCGACACGAACTCGAACACCGGCCGACCGCCGATCGACAGCGTGTCGTAGAACCCCTCGTGGCCCTCGATGAACTCCTCGATCGCCACCGAGTTCCCGCGATCGACCCCCATCTCCCGCAACGTCGCCATCAGCTTCGCGTCGTCGTCCACGCGCGTCGTCCCCGACGCGCCCGCCGCAGCCCGCGGCTTGAGGATGACCGGGTAGCCGACCTGACGCACGAAGGCCGCCGCCTCCTCGACCGAGTCCACCCCCGTCGACTGCGCGCAGGGCACCCCGTTCTTGCGCAGAAACTCCTTCATCATCGGCTTGTCGCGGCACAGCAGCGCCGCCTGCACCGAGAGCCCCGGGATCGACGTCTGCTCGCGCACCCGCGCCGTCGGCAGGATGTGGGCCTCGATCGTGCACTCGAGCCGGTCCACCCACTCGCGGCGCTGCACCCGCCGCACCGCGTCAAAGAGCGCCCCCTCGTCGACCACCGAGGGCACCTGCTCGTACCCGTGAAGCCAGCCTCGCAGCTCCCCGTCGAGCTGCGAGGGATGCGCCTCGCCGATCCCGGTCACGCGAGCGCCGACCGAATGCATGGCGCGGACAAAGTGCCTCTGGTAAGACGGGAAGTGCGGGGCGACGAACAAGACATGCATGACGAGCGAGTTTCCCTCCGGGCCGCCGAGGAGGTCGATGTGGTCGACGCACCCGCGCCCCAACGCGCCCTTACCACGGCCCCGTCCGGGAGACCAGTTCCATGACCCGCGGCGTGCTGCTCGGCCCCCAGCGCCTCGCCCCGATCGTCGACAAGGCCGCCGACCTCCTCGGCATCGACGGCCAGATCGCCGCCGTCACCGCCGGCTGGCAAGAGCGTGAGGCCGAGGACCAGGAGCTCTGCGCCGCCCTCGGCAACCGGGCCGTCAACCTCATGCTCCACGCCCGCGCCGAGGCCGCCTTCCGCGACGACCCCGAGCTCTTCGCCGCCCACCGCGCCAAGCAAGACCGCCTCCGCCACCTCCAGGACCTCTACCGACTCCGCCTCGCCAGCCACCTCAAGGCCGCGCGGCGCGTCCAACAGGCCCACGCCCCCCGCGACCTCGTCGACGCCGAGCTCGAGGAGGCGATCCAGGCGCTCCGCCTCCTCGACGCGCACCACGTCGCCAAGACCCACCACATCCAGGCCGAATTCGACCGCCGCGTCCGCCCCCTCGAGCGCCCCGCGATCCGCCGCCAGCTCGCCGAGATCGAGGAGACCCTCGCCAAGTGCAGCGGCGTGGCGATCGCCGGCGGCCACGTCGCCGTCCTCTTCAACCGCCTCCGCCTCTTCGACCTCGGCCCCAAGATCGCCACCCTCCCGATCATCGCCTGGTCCGCCGGCGCCATGGCCGTCACCAACCGGATCGTCCTCTTCCACGACAACCCGCCGCAGGGCCGCGGCAACGCCGAGGTCCTCGAAGGCGGCCTCGCCCTCTTCCCCGACGTCGTCGCCCTCCCGCACGCGCGCCGCCGCCTCAACCTCGGTGACCCCGCCAGGATCACCGTCTTCGCCCGCCGCTTCGCCCCCGCCACCTGCGTCGCGCTCGACGAGCGCTGCTTCGTCCACTTCGACGGCCCGCGCTGGACCGCCGGCCCGAACACCTTCCGCCTCTGCACCGACGGCCACCTCATCGCCCTCCACTGACCCAATGAAGCTCGCGATCCAAGCGCTCCTCACCCAGGGTCCCGTCGACGACGCGGCGATCGACAAGTTTCTCCGCTCCCACAACTTCCCCCTCGTCGAGGGCCGCTTCGCCACCTTCGTCTACCGCGGCCCCGGCGAGACCGTCAGCCTCCGCCACTGGGTCTACGGCCTCGCCTCCTCGCAGGCCTTCCACCGCGTCCCCGGCACCAACTTCTGGTTCCACACCCTCGAGCTCCCGCCGCAGTCCCGCGTCGAGTACAAGCTCGAGATCACTCACGGCGACAAGGCCACGTGGATCCGCGACCCCCTCAACCCCAACCTGGCGCACGACCCCTACGGCGCCAACTCCGTCTGCCACGGCCAGGGCTACCAGCGCCCCGCCTGGACCGAGCCCGACTCGGAGGCCCGCGCGGGCACCCTCGTCGAGGCCTCCCTCGAGGGCACCCCGCTCGGCAAGCGTGACGTCACCATCTACCTCCCCGCGCGTTTCCGCGAGAGCCGCCGCTACCCCCTCCTCATCGTCCACGACGGCGGCGACTACCTCCGCTACGCCGCCCTCAAGACCGTCCTCGACAACCTGATCCACCGCCTCGAGGTCGCCCCGCTGATCGCCGCCCTCACCCACCCCACCGACCGCCTCAGCGAGTACCCCAACAACTCGTCTCACGCCGCCTACCTCACGGAGCACCTGCTCCCCTTCATGCAGCGCCGCTACCCGATCTACGAGGCCGCCGCCTCGCGCTGCCTCCTCGGCGCCAGCTTCGGCGGCGTCGCCGCTCTGTCCACCGCCTGGCGCTACCCCGGCACCTTCGGCCGCCTGCTCTTGCAGTCCGGCAGCTTCGCGTTCACCGACATCGGCGAGAGCAAGCGCGGCCCCACCTTCGCCCGCGTCGTCGAGTTCGTCAACGCCTTCCGCGAGGCCCCCGGCCGCCCCAGCGACAAGGTCTTCGTCAGCTGCGGCACCTTCGAGAGCCTGATCTACGAGAACCGCTCGATGGTCCCCTTCCTGCAGTCCACCGGCATGGACGTCAAGTACGAGGAGGCCCGCGACGGCCACAACTGGGAGAACTGGCGCGATCGCCTGCGCGCCGGCCTCTCCTGGCTCTTCCCCGGCCCGCTCTGGATGGTCTACGAGTAGGCCCTGCCCAAGGTTGCGCTTGCAAACGTCGCCGCGTTCGGCAAGAGTCGCCGCCGCATGGCAAGCGTCACCCGGAACATCGGACTGTCCCTCGGCGCCGACATCTGCTGGCCCGGCTGCTACGAGGAGATCGTCAAGCGGCTCGACCTCAACATCCCGCACGGCGAGGATGTCCTCAACTTCCACGTCGAGCGCGTCACCGTCGAGCCCTTCAACCTCCGCCAGCCCTGCCGCTACGACGTCGTCATCGACCGGCTGACCCACTGGTTCCACACCAGCCGCGAGTGGATCAAGAAGGCCGTGATCATGGACGGCCTCTACGTCCTCAACAACCCGTGGTCGCTGCAGTCGATGGAGAAGCACTCCACCTACTGCGCCATGATGAAGCTCGGCATGCCGATCCCCGAGACGTGGATGGTCCCGCCGAAGGAGCCGACCCCCGACAACCCCGACGTCTACCCGACGCTCGAACGCTACGGCCGCCACTTCGAGCTCGCCGAGATCGGCGAGAAGCTCGGCTACCCCTTCTTCATGAAGCCCTACGACGGCGGCGCCTGGGTCGGCGTCACCAAGATCGACAACCAGCAGCAGCTCCTCCGCGCCTACGAGCAGAGCGGCCGCCGCGTCATGCACCTCCA
>CAZMML010000558.1:0-3511 GCA_964567335.1 uncultured Nannocystis sp.
TGGGCGGCGACCTTGGCCGAGGTCATCACCGCGGACAGCGGGGCGTAGCCGCTGGTCAGGCCCTTGCCGAGGACCATCATGTCCGGAAGGACAGCCCAGTGCTCGCGCGCGAACCACCGGCCGGTGCGGCCGAAGCCGCTGAAGATCTCGTCGTCGATCAGGAGGATGCCGTGGGCGTCGCAGGCGGCGCGGACGGCCGGCCAGAAGTCGGGCGGCGGGACCTGCATGCCGTTGGTGCCGGTGAAGCCCTCGAGCAGGATCGCGGCGATCGTGTCCGGGCCCTCGCGCTCGAGCGTGGCGTGGAGGCTGCGGACCCACGCGGACGGATCGCCGGGCTCGCAGGGGTAGGGGTCGTCGATGTGGATGCCGGGCGGGAGGGCGGCGTCGAACGGGCGGCGGCGCGGGTCGCCGGCGACGCCGAGGGTCGCCAGGGTGGCGCCGTGGTAGCTGTTTCGGCGGGTGACGATCTTGGTGCGGCCGGTGACGAGGCGGGCGATCTTGATCGCGTTCTCGACGGCCTCGGCGCCGCCGGTGGCGAGGAAGGCCTTGGCGAGGCCGGTGCGCTCGGCCAGCAGCTCGCCGAGCTCGGCGCGGATCGGCAGGCGCATGTTCGGGCCGGCGGCCGGGAGCTCGCGGATCTGGGCGATCATCCGCTCCTGGATGTGGCGGTTTCCGTGGCCGGCGTTGACGTTGTAGGTCTGGCTCTCGAGGTCCCACAGCCAGCCGTGCTCGGCGGTGCAGAAGCGGGCGCCCTCGGCGGCGGTGATCGTGAGCGGGCGGGCGCCGCGCTGGGCGGTCCAGGTGAAGAAGAGGTGGTCGCGTTGGCTCATGGCGATGCTGGCTCGGCGGACAGGTTGCGTTCGCGGGCGAGGCGGAGCTCGTGGGGGCGGGCCGCGGCGCCGCAGCCGCGGCCGAGGAGGACGCGGCCGGCGCCGAGATCCATGACGATCCTGCCGCAGGCCGCGGGGGCCCAGGGGTCGTCCGGGTGGGCGCAGAGCGAGCGCGGGCGGCCCTCGTGGCTGGCGAGGAGGTCCCACAGGGCGGCCGGGCTCTGCGGGCGCCGCTGGACGTAGAAGGTGGAGGCCAGCTCCATGCGGCGGAAGGCGGCGCTCGCGGGCGGGAGGCGCTCGACGCGTCGGATCACGGGGTCGAAGGCGTGGCCGGCGTGGAGGTGGGCCGCGCGGGGGCCCCGCTGGGTGGCGATCGAGACGGCGCCGCTCTGCTCGAGGCCGAAGTAGTCGCGGTCGTCGGCGAGCATGAAGAAGCGGCCGCCGCCGCGGGGGGCGAGGTCCGCCCGCGCGAGGGCGTCGCGGGCGCTGGCGGCGGCGAGGAGGTGCCGGACCAGGGCGGGGCCGACGGGGCCGACGGGGCTGTCGGCGCAGGTGAGGTCGAGGCAGGCGACGCCGAGGCCAGAGGCGGCGAGTCCGGCGAGGCCGAGGCAGCCGGTGAGGGTGAGCAGGAGCAGCTCGCCGCCGCCGCCGCGGGGGCGCAGGTGGAGCGCCCGGACGTGCTCGATGAGGGCGCGCGGGGCGTCCCAGGTCTGGGCGAGCAGCGGGCCGGCGACGGTCGGGATGTAGATCGCGGCGCCGCCGATCGGGTCGTCGGCGGAGAGCGGGGCGCCGGGCGGATCGAGGCGCGCAGGGACGTGGCGGAGGTCGAGGTTGAGGAGGAGCGCGTCGCCGGGAGAGAGGCCCGCGCCGCGGGCGATCCCGTGCAGCTCGGCGGCGAGATCGGGGGAGAAGGCGGCGAGGGCGGACAAGTGGCGGGCGGCGAGGGCGTCCCGCTGCTCGCTGCCCCAGCGGCGGGCGGCGAGCGCCCGCCTCACCTCGAGGTGGTCGCGGATCGCGGCGCGCCAGAGCTCGCCGTGGGCCTCGCCGCGGGCGCCCGGGTCGTCCTGATCGAAGGTGGCGGACTCGATGATCACGGGCGTAGGAGCGCGGTGAGGGCGATCTGCAAGCGAGGGTCGTCGGGGAGGGCGGCGAGGTCGATCTCGTAGTACTCGTCGACGCCGGCCTCACGCTGGAGCAGGCGGACGTGCCGCGCGCCGAGCTCGCGGTTGATCGCCATCATCACGCCGGCCTTGCCGATCCGGTTGCGCCCGGTGATGAAGCGGTAGCCGCGGGCGCGCGCCCACTGGGCCTGTGCGCGCTTGAGCAGGCGTCCGATGCCGCGGCCGCGGGCGCTGGCGTCGACGGTGCAGTCGGCGGCGAAGAAGGTGTCGCGCTTGCCCTGGCGCGGGTCGTCCGCGGGTCCGGGGGTGTCGAGGTAGACCTCGATCGGTCCGCCGAAGCAAAAGCCGAGGATGGAGCCGCTCTCGGCGTCGCACGCGAGGAGGCCGAGGCCGTGGAGGGCGCCGCGGCGGAGGTACTCCTCGCTGTCCCGGCGGTCAGGTTCGTACGCGGCGTCCTCGATCGCCATGATCGCGGGCCAGTCGCGCTCCTCCGGGCGGCGGAGGAGGGTCGTGGCGGCCCCGCGCCCGGGGCCCTCGTGCAGGAGGTCGCGCACGGCGGCAGTGTAGCGCGAGGACGGGGCGTGGCGGCAGATCCGCGCTACGCTGAGCGCATGGCGCGGCCTGACCTGCACGCGGCGTTCTACGGCGGGCGGGGCTTCACGCTCTTCCACGCCAGCGGGCCGCACGCGAGCCGTCCGCTGACGCCCCACTTCCACGACGAGTACCTGATCTGCGCGCAGCTCGCGGGCCGCGAGGAGTGCGTCGTCGCGGGGAAGCAGCTCACCTTCGATCCCGGCGACGTGGTGATGATCAACCCGCAGCAGGTCCACACCGGGAACGCCCGCGGGAGCAGCGAGGTCGACTACATCACGCTCTACGTGGACCGGACGGTGGTGACCGGTCTGGCGGCGGAGCTGTCGGTGGATCGCGCGCCCGAGTTCACGTCGATCTGCGCGCGCGGCGAGCGCGAGCTGGTGGCGGCGATCCGGGCGCTGCTCGGGCTGGTGCAGGAGGCCGGGTCGCCGCGCCCGGCTGAGGTCGAGTCGGCGCTGCTGCGCGTGGTGTCGGCGGCCTTCGCGGGATTCTCGAACCTGCGCGATCCGATGCGCCGATCGACGAGCCGGGTGGCGCACCGGAAGATCGCGCAGGTGCTGGCGCACGTGCGCGGGCTGGGCCCAGGGGTGGACCCCAGGACGCTGACGCTCGACGCCCTGGCGGAGATCGCGGGGCTCTCGAAGTTCCACTTCCTGCGGGAGTTCTCGCGGGTGGTCGGGATGACGCCGGGGGCGTACCTGCGGATGCTCCGCCTCTGTCACGCTGCGCGCGAGCTGCGGACGACGCGGCGCCCGATCGTGGAGGTGGCGCTGGCCGCGGGCTTCGCGGATCACCCGAGCTTCTCGCGGGCGTTCGCGCGGCACATGGGGATGACGCCCCGGCAGTACCAGGCGCTCGGGCCGCTGTAGCGCCGACGCTCCGGCGGCGCGCACGCGGGGTCCGAACGTCGTCGAAGGCGCGTGGGAGGAGCACACGACGCGGGACCCGGTGCGGCCTGCGACGACC
>CAZMML010000559.1:0-3510 GCA_964567335.1 uncultured Nannocystis sp.
CTCGTTCTCGATCAGCGTCGCCGGGAGCGACGCGCAGTCGACCGCGACGAAGGGCCGCGCGCTGCGCGGGCTGTTGTAGTGGATCGCGCGGGCGATGAGCCCCTTGCCGGTGCCGGTCTCGCCGGTGATCAGCACGGTCGCGTCGGTGCCCGCCGCGCGCGCGACGAGGTCGTAGACGCGGCGCATCCGCGGTCCGCCGCCGATCACCCCGTTGAAGCGGTAGCGCAGCGGACCGCCGGTCGGGGCGCGGAGCTGGGCGTAGAGGCTGGTGCGCTCGACGATCATCGCCACCTGGCTGGCGAGCGTACGGAGCAGGGCCTCATCCTCGGCGTCGAAGGCGGCGCCCTTCTTGTTGAGGAGCTGGAGCACGCCGAGGATCTCGCCGGCGCGGTCGAGCACCGGGACGCAGAGCATCGAGCGGGTGGCGTAGTTGGTCGCGCGGTCGATCGCGCCGTAGAAGCGCGGGTCACCCTCGGTGTGTGAGAGGCTGACCGACTCGCCCGTACGCGCGACGTGGCCGGCGATCCCCTGGCCGATCTTGAGCCGGATCTCGCGCAGCTCCGGCAGGTGCGCGGCCTTGCTGAAGAGCTCGCCCCGCGCGCGATCGACCAGGTAGAAGGTCCCGCGGTCGGCGTCCATCGCCCGCGTGACGGTGTCGATCACCTGCTCCAGCAGGATGTCGAGGTCGACCTCCCGCCGCACCAGATCGCCGAGCACCAGGAGCACGCTGTCGCGGAAGGGGGCCCCGCGCTTGGGGGCTGGGCGTCGCCCATTGGTCTCCACGCGGACATTGTATCAAATCGAGGCGCTGCCTCAAAAGCGTCCACGCGCGCGTACGGGCCCGCGCGGACCCCGTGCCTGCGTTCGCGAGGTTGACGCGCGCCGCGGACCCCGGTGTAGTTGGGGTCTATGGCGTGGATGAATCTGGGCATGAACTCAAGGGTGGCTTTCGCCGCGGCGCTGCTGATCGTCGGGTGCGGCGACGACAAGATGATGGAAACGGAGGGCGGGAGCTCGACCGGCTCGTCGACCTCGTCCGGGTCGACCTCGTCGACGACCGATCCGACCACGTCGACCTCGACCAGCGAGGGGACCAGCTCCACCACCGAAGGGTCGAGCTCGACCACCGTGACGGGGACGGGCTCGACGACGATGTCGATGATGGGCGGCGAGTGCGACCCCAGGCTCCAGGACTGTAACGACGGCGAGAAGTGCACCGCGTACTACAACAACATGGGCGACCCGGGCTGGAACGCGAACCAGTGCGTGCCCGAGCCGATGGACGGCGGCATCGTCGGCGACCCCTGCCAGATCGACGAGGGCGAGTCGGTCCTCAGCGGCCTCGACAACTGCGCCAAGGGCTACTTCTGCTTCAACTTCGACTTCATGACCGGCACCGGCGGCGCGTGCATCGAGTTCTGCAACGCCGACAACGAGTGCCCCAACACCAACGGCGGCAACGCCGGCTGCGTCGAGGGCGCCAACGAGGGCACGCTCCCGATCTGCCTCCCGAAGTGCGACCCGCTGGTCCAGGACTGCCCCGACGGCCAGGGCTGCTACGGCGACATCTCGCTGCCCTTCTTCATCTGCGCCACGCCCGACACGGGCATGGGCACCGGGACCGACGACGAGGGCTGCGAGTTCACCAACGCCTGCGCGCCGGGCTTCAGCTGCGAGGCCGCGGCGACCCAGACGGGCTGCAACGGCGGGAGCCTGGGCTGCTGCACGCCCTTCTGCTCGGTGATGGGGGGCAACGGGCCCTGCGACATGAAGGAGGAGTGCGTGCCCTTCTACGCGATGAACCCGCCGCCGGGGCTCGAGGACGTCGGGGTCTGCGCGATCCCGCAGTGACGCGGCTTGCGTCCGGCCCCGCTTTCCGCCAGCCTCGGCGGGGCACAGGGAGGCCACGATGTCGAGCTCCTTCACCTTCAAGGGCGACTGCCTCAACCCCGCCGCCGCCCTCGCGGTGTCTCGCAACCTGGCGGTGTCGCTCCGCTTCCGCGCCTACGCCCACGCGCACGCCGCCTACGCGCTGAGGGTGACCCAGCGCGGCGCGAAGGTCGAGGCGACGCTCGCTATCGGCAGCGGCCGGGCCTATAACCACGAGCTCCTCCTCGAGCACGAGCTCTCGCCGCTCTCGGACGACTACACCCTGACGGTCGCGCTCGAGGACGGCGGCACGGCGATCCCGGGCCGCTGGGGCCTGGTCCCCGACACCCACCGGATCGCCGAGGACGACCCGCGCCGCAGGGTCCGGACCATGCAGTTCGAGTTCACCCCGGACCCTGGCGGCGCGAGCAAGGGCGGCGTGCTCGAGCTCCGCATCTACCCCGCCTGATCCAGGGGCGCGAGCGCCCAGCGCGCCACCGCGCCGTGCTATCGGTCAGCGCGATGCGACGCGCGCTCTTCCTGCTGATCCCCCTCGGCTGCAACGGTCCCGCGAACGGCGACCCGACCTCCGCCTCGTCCAGCGGCGGCCCGGGCACCGGCACTTCAGAGGCGACTTCGACCTCGAATGGTCAGACCTCGACCTCTTCGACCACGCCCGGCACCTCGGGAGAGCCGACGACCGACGCCCCGACGTCGACCTCGACCTCCGCCGGCGTCACCAGCGAGGGCCCCACGGGCACCTCGGAGCCCAGCGGCACCTCCGGCTCGACCGACGCGAGCGGCTCGACCGACGTGAGCGGCTCGAGCGGCCCCGGGTCGACCGGATCGAGCTCCGGCGGGCCGCTCGACTGTCAGCCCGGCGAACAGAAGGCCTGCTACTCGGGGCCGAACGGCACGGCCGGCAAGGGCAAGTGCAAGGAGGGCCTCTCGACCTGCGACGACATGGGGAGCTTCGGCCCCTGCGAGGGCGAGGTGCTCCCGGCGCCGGAGTCCTGCGACACCCCGGGCGACGAGGACTGCGACGGGATCGACCCCTGCACCGGCGACGGGCCCTACCAGTGGCACAAGACCTGGGGCATGGGGGGCAGCGAGCGCGGCGTGCGGCTCGCCTTCGACAGCACGGGCGCGCTCGTGCTGGCCGCCTCGGGGACCGGCGCCGCGGACTTCGGCGGCGGGGTCCTCAACAGCGCCGGCTCGTGGGACCTCTTCCTCGCCAAGTTCTCGCCCGACGGGGCCCACCTGTGGAGCAAGCGCTTCGGCGACGCGTCGCCGCAATTCAACGAGGGCTGGGCCCTGGCGATCGCCGCCAACGACGACATCGTGCTCGCCGGCGAGTTCGACGGCCAGATCGACTTCGGCGGCGGACCCTTCTCGAGCCCCAACATCGCCGACGGCTTCCTCGCGCGCTTCACCAAGGACGGCGCCCACGTGTGGAGCAAGGAGCTCAACTCGACCAACTACGCGATCCCCCGCGCGCTCGGGATCGACAAGGACGGCGCGATCTACCTCAGCGGCGACTTCACCGGCTCGCTCGACCTCGGCGGGGGGATGCTGAACGCCCCCGGCGTCGGCCGCGACCTCTTCGTCGGCAAGTTCACCGCCGCCGGCGCCCACGTGTGG
>CAZMML010000560.1:0-3510 GCA_964567335.1 uncultured Nannocystis sp.
GACCTGTGCGAAGGAGGTCACGCCCCGATCCTACCCGCCTTTCGCCGCGCTCGCCCGGTCACTTGTTCGAGGCGACGATGGTGCCCGTGAAGGGCGCGCCGCTGACGCTCAGAATCATGTCGATGTTGATCGCCAGCGGAAACTCCTGCGTCACCTGCATGCACCCGGACGCCGCGTCGAGCGTGACGTTGCCGCCGTACTCCCACTCTGTGCAGGGCTCCGCGCCCGGGATCACGACGACGTAGGGGAACCCGAAGCTGTCTCCGACCTTGAAGTCGTCGCAGTGCGGATCCAGGCCCGGATTCGAGAAGATGATCGCCACACAGAGCTGCTCCTCGGCGGCGAAGCCGCCGACGGCGTAGCGGATCGAGTCGATCGGCAGGTCGAAGAAGACCAGCGTCTCCGGGTCGAGCACGAGCACGCCGTCGCCCCCGCCGCTCCCCGACGACCCCGCGCTCGTCCCCGCGGAGGCCGAGGAGGAGGTCACCTCTCCGCTCATCGTCACCGCCCCGCTCGTCGTCACCGCCCCGCTCGTCGTCACCGCCCCGCTCGTCGTCGCCGCCCCGCTCGTCGTCACCGCCCCGCTCGTCGTCGCCGCCCCGCTCGTCGTCGCCGCCCCGCTCGTGCTCCCCGCGCTCCCCGAGCTCTCGTCGCCCGTCACGCGGCCCGGACAGGCGGCGAGCGCCGCGACGACGAGCGCGACCGAGAGGCGATCCATCCCCCGAGGATGGCCGAACCCACCCCCGAGGGGAAGAGCCCCTCAGGGCACCACGAAGAGCCCCGCGAGGCACATCTCGTTCTGCGTCCCCCAGCCCGGCGTCACCGGCCCCTCGGCGCCGCGGGTGTCGAACTCGCAGTCGACCCGCAGCGACGTGCCCGCGCGCAGCTCCTGCGGCTCCTCGAAGAAATAGTAGAGCTGCCAGTCGAAGTCCCACTCCTGGACGTCGCCGACGCAGCGCTCCTCGGACCCGTCGACCAGCCGCGCGCGCCAGCGACGCCCGCGCTCGTGCATGTGGGGGAACACCCCGAGCACCTCCGCGCGCTCCAGGCCGAGCCCGGCGACGAACCACTCGCCGATGTCCATCGTCCACGTGTAGCTCGCGCGCTCCTGCCCGGACGGCAGCGAGTCCGGCGTCTCCTCGAAGAGCGTGTCGATGAAGCCGTCGAGCAACACGAAGATGCCCTCGCGCGCGACCGCGTCGGCGAGGCGCAGGCGCACCCGCGTCTGGTCCGAGGCCCCCGCCTCGCCCGCGTCGTGGAGGTTGTAGTGGACCTGGATCACCACCTGCTCGCCCTCTCGCAGCCGCACGCCGGTGCCCTCCGGATAGAGGACCGCGCCCATCCCCGGCGCCCAGGTCACGGGGATCTGCTCGATCTCCACGCCCTCGCCCGCCCCGCTGTAGCAGGGCCAGCCCGCGCGCTCCGGGGACGCCGCGTCGAGCGCCTCCATCGCCGCCTGGTTCGTCACCCCCGCCTCCGTCACGTGTCCGGGGTCCACCGGCATCGCCAGCACGTGGTGGACCAGCTCCTGGTTCCCCGGCGTCACGTCGTAGCCGGTCAGGAACGCGTCGCGCTCCAGCCCCGGGTCGACCAGGAAGCAGCGGTACTCGTCGAACTCCGCCAGCGGCCCGCCCTCGATCTCCGGCACGAACTCCGGCGTGTGCAGGTCGAGCCCCTCGCTGAGCCCGGGCCGCGACGGCGTCTTCAGGTCGTCCCGCGGCGCGCCTTCGGCCGCCCCGCCCTCCGCCCACGCCGTGATCAGCTCGACCTCCTCGGGCGCCAGCGCCCGCGAGCCGCGGAACTCCCCGCAGCTCCCGTCCGAGGTCACCAGCCAGGGCGGCATCGTCCGATCCTCCACCGCCCGCGCGCTGGCCTCCGCCCACGCGCGGGCGTCCTCGGCGTTGTCGAGCCGGAAGGGCGCGACCCCCCCTTCCTGGTGGCACTCGACGCAGCGCTCGAAGTAGATCGGCGCGACGTCCCGCCAGAAGGTCAGCGCGGGCTCGGCCGCCGGTCCGGGGTCGTCCTTGCAGGCGCACAGGAGGGAGAAGGTGAGGAGGAGGGTCGTCGGTCTCGGCATGCGGCCCCTCCAACACCGCCGGACCGCCGCCGCGTCACCGCTTGTCGGACGCGCGACCCTGACCGATCATCCCCGCGCTTGCCCGCGCGAAAAAAGAACGCCGCCCCCGGTGACGCGACGACCCACGCGCGGTGTTCCACCCGACAGCCCAGAGCCTGACGTGCCCATCGACGTCGAAGACTATTACAGGCGCTACGGACCGATGGTCCTGCGCCGCTGCCGGAGCCTGCTGCGGGACGAGCAGCTCGCTGTGGACGCCATGCACGACGTGTTCGTAAACCTGATCACCCACCGCGACCGCCTGGAAGGCGGCGCCGCATCCAGCCTCCTGTGGACGATCGCCACGCGGGTGTGCCTCAACCGCCTCCGCTCCCGCCGGCGCCGCCCCGAGGACCCACAGTCCGAGCTCCTCTGGCAGATCGCGGCCGCCGAGGACCCCGAGGAGCGCGGCCTGACCCGCCGCCTGCTCGACCGGATCTTCGCCCGCGAGCCCGACTCGACCGGAGCGATCGCCGTCATGCACCACCTCGACGGCATGACCCTCGAGGAGGTCGCCGAGGTCGTGGGCATGTCCGTCTCGGGGGTCCGCAAGCGGCTCCGGACCCTGCGCGCCGGGCTCACCGCGATGGAGGCAGGCACATGACCCAGGCCGATCCCAAGCTCTCGACCCTCCGCCGCGAGCAGCACGCGCTCGGCGAGCTCCCCGCGGCCGAGCGCGAGCGCCACGGCGCCGCCCTCGAGGCCGAGCTCGCCGCCCTGCGCGAGGACAACGCCGCGATCCTCGCCGCCTATCCCCCGGCCAAGATCCGCGCCGAGGTCGAGCGGCGCGTCGCCGCCAACCGGCCCGCCCCGCGCCGGCTGGTCTGGTTCGGCGCCCCCGCCCTCGCCGCCGCCGCCGTCGTCCTCCTGGTCGTCGTGGGCCCCACAGGCGCCCCCGCGCCCGGACCCGCCGCCGACACCTTCGTCCCCGCCGCCGACCCCGGCGAGACCCGGATCAAGGGCCTCCTGCCCCACCTCGTCGTCCACCGCCAGGACGGCGAGGCCGCCGCCCCGCTCGTCCACGACGCCGAGGTCCGCGCCGGAGATGTCCTTCAGGTCAGCTACGTCGCCGCCGGCGCCGCCCACGGCGTCATCGTCTCGATCGACGGCGGCGGCGTCGTCACCCTCCACTTCCCCGCCGACACCGCCGCCTCCACCGCGCTGCAGCAGGCCGGCGCCGTCCGCCTCGACCAGGCCTACGAGCTCGACGACGCCCCCGGCTTCGAGCGCTTCGTCCTCGTCACCGCCGCCGAGGCGCTCGACCCGGCGCGGGTCCTCGCCGCCGCCGAGGACCTGTCCCACGCGCCAGACGCCGCCGCGCGCCCGCTCGCGCTGCCCGCGGGCTGGCAGCAGTCCTCCTTCCTCGTGCGCAAGGGGGCCCCATGAGCGCTCTC
>CAZMML010000561.1:0-3508 GCA_964567335.1 uncultured Nannocystis sp.
CTGATCATGATGTCAGACCGACACACGCGCCGCGGACGGGGGGCCCTCTCGATCGCGCTGGCCCTGGCGTGCAGCCCGAAGCCGGGCGCGCCGACCAGTGGGTCGTCCTCGGGCACCCAGGGCGGTGGATCGTCCTCGGGCACCCAGGGCGGGACGAGCGGGACGAGCGGGACGAGCGGCACGAGCAGCCCGACGGCGACGAGCGTCGCGGCGAGCGCCTCCAGCGCCGCGACGGGCGCGAGCGACCCGACGACGGGCGGGACGGGCTCGTGTCGCTCCGGCTGGTGCGCCGCCAAGGACTTCGTCAACGTCATCGTCGCGGACGATCACCCGACGCCGCACGAGCTCGTGATCCCCGGGTCCGACGCCGCCGCCTGCGAGGCGCACAGCTACGCCATGATGGGCGCGGCGGATCACGACCACACCTTCACGTTGAGCGCGGAAGAGTTTCAGCTCCTCAACATGGGGGGGCAGGCCGAGCACCCCTCGTCGGAGGCGCAGGGTCACACTCACCTGGTCTGGACCGACTGCGAGTAGCGCGGCGCGCCGCTCAGAAGGCGCACTGCATCACCTCGTCGAACTGGCCGCCCAGGGGGGCGCCATCGATGGTCCACTCGAAGACGAAGCGGACCATCTCGCCGCAGTGCGAGCAGCCCGGCAGGCCGCCCGGGGTGTCTTTCTTCTGCAGCATGAACATCTGCGAGACGCCGGCCGGGATCGGGCCGAACATCGTCGGCGCGACGGTGATCGCGTGGGTGTCCTGGGCGCCGTCGGGGTCGAAGATGATCGAGGCCTTGGTGATCGTGACGCTGGCGGGCGCCACCCCGGCGGTGTTGTCGGCGACCACCGTCCACTGCGCGTGGACGGGGTCGGGCGCGACGATCGGCATGCAGTCCGAGTAGATCTGCGGGTCGATGAGCGAGAACATCAGGGCCGAGCCGCCGCCCGTCGAGGAGCCCGTGCCGCTGGAGCCCCCGGTCGTGCCGGTGCTGCTGGAGCCCCCGCTCTCGCTCGTCCCGCTGGGCCCGCCGCTCGTGGTGTCCGGACCGGGGCCGCCGGTGGTCGGGCCTTCGGTCGTCGGCGCGCCCGAGCTGCCGCCGCTCCCCGACTGCGTCCCGCTCGAGCTCGCCGCGGTGGTGCCCTCGCTCCCGCTCGCGGTCGACGACGACGACGTCCCGCTCTCCGTCCCCGTCTCGCTGGTCGTTTGACCGCCGCCGCCCTTGCACGCGGCGAGGGTCAGGGCGAGGGGAAACAGGAGGGAGCCGAGGCGAAGACGCATGCGCGAGGGATAACCCAGCGCCGCGCCGCGCGTCGCGCAAAAATTGGCCGCCTCGCGGGCCTACTTGCAGGCCATGTCGACGACCATGCCGTCGCAGGGCTCGTAGTCGTCGGGGATGCAGGTGCTCGGGAACTGCCAGGGCTCGGTGGTGCCCATCGGGCAGGCGATCGTCAGCGCGTCCCCGCAGCCCATCGCGTCGACGCACTGCAGGAACACGGGCTTCTGCAGGCACATCTTCTCGAGGTTGATCTTGGAGCCGGTGATCGCCATGCAGCTCGCGTTGGCCATGCACTGGTTCGGCCCCAGCATCGCGCACAAGCCCACCATGCCGCTCGAGCCGCCGGACGAGCTCCCGCCGCTCGATCCGCTCGAGGTCGTGCCGGTGGTCATCTCGACGGCCGTGGTGCTGCTGCCGGTGGGGTCGCCGCTCGGACCTCCGGTGGGATCGCCGCCCGGGCCGCCCGAGGAGCCGGTCGTCGGCTCGCCCGTCCCCGAGCCGGAGTCGGTCGAGGTAGCCGAGCCCGAGGAGGTCGAGGTCGTCGAGGTCGTCGAGGTCGTCGAGGAGGTCGAGCCGGTCCCCTCGCTGGTCGAGCCGGAGCTGGTCCCGGTGCCGCCGCCGGAGTCGCCGCAGGCGAGGGTGAAGAGGAGCGCGCCGCCGACAAGATCGATAGGCCGTAGGGTCATGTCATGAGGGTAGGCCCAGGCCGCCCGGCGCCCAAGGTCTGCGATCGAACGACGCCGGCAGGTCAAGGTTTGGTCAAACCAGCTCGACGGGCAGGACTTTCGCCGCAGGCTCCGTCATCCTGAGGTCGATGCGAGGGGCAGCGCTCATGCTCGTCTGCGCGTGCGCCGCGGATTCGTGGCGGGAGCCCGCGACGCCCGTGGACCCGCCCACGCCCGCGGCGCCCGCGGACGCTCCTGCGCCTGTAGGAGCGGAGCTCCACGCGGCGCTGGATCTCAACCTCGCCGCGCTGACGCCGGAGGGAGCGAGCCCCGCGGACCCTTACGATCGGCGCTACCGCCTCGCGGACGGCCGCCTGCTCGCGTACGACGGGATGAACGACCGCGCGGCGGTGATCGGCGGCGGCCAGCGCCTCGAGCTCGGCGCGGCGCTGCTGGTCGCGGTGCCGGGGCTCGGGCAGTTGATCGTCCCGAAGGGCGGGCCGCCCTGGCGCTACTGCGACGTCGCGCCGGGCGGCGCGGCGCTCCGGACGCTGTGGGAGGCTCCGGAGACGCTTCAGGGGGCGCTGCTGGTGAGCGTGGTCGCCGGGGTGTGGCGGGCCGCGCCGCTCCTCGCGGTCTGGCGCGCCGAGGTGAGCTCCGCTGGAGACTCGCTCCCCGGGCGCGAGCTCCGCCTCGTGCGCATCCTCGGGCCCGGGCGGGTCGAGGAGCGGACGCTCGCGCTGCCGCCGGGGCTGCACGTCGCCAGCGCCGACGCGGTGCGGGGCGATCGGCTGCTCCTGATCGGGCCCCACGCGCAGGGCCCGGCGAAGGGCGGGCCGTGGAGCGCGGCGCTGACGGCCCCGGTGTACGTCGCGTCGCTCGCGGGCGGACAGGTTCGCCCGCTGGGGCTCGCGCGCGGCGGCTGGACCATGGGCACCGCGATCCCGCACCCCTACGTGGCGGTGCGCTGGTCGGACGGGGGCGACCACACGCAGGGCTGGAGCGGCCCCTGCGTCAACGTCGTCGGGGTCGCCGACGAGCGGCTGACGCCCTGCGCCGCGGACCCCTGATCACGCGCCCTGCGGGCCGCGCGGGCGCGGCGCCTGGGCGAGCGCCTGCAGCTCGGCCGGGGAGCAGAGCTCGGAGCGGGTGAGGAAGCGGAAGCCCTCGGGGGCCTCGAGCGAGAAGCCGGCGCCGCGGCCCGGGACCGCGTCGATGACCAGACGGGTGTGCTTCCACAGCTCGTACTGGTCACCGCCGATGTAGAAGGGGCAGCCCTCGATCTCGCCGAGGAGGACGTCGCGGCTGCCGATCCGGAACTCGCCGGCCGGGAAGCACATCGGCGCCGAGCCGTCGCAGCAGCCGCCCGACTGGTGGAACACGAGCGGGCCGTGGCGCTCGCGCAGGCGGCGGATCAGCGCCGCCGCGGCCTCGGTGAGGGACACCTGCGACGCCGACACGGGGCCCCCCTAGAAGAAGCCCATCGGCTTCGGGTCGTAGCTGACCAGCACGTTCTTGGTCTGCTGGTAGTGGTCGAGCATCATCTTGTGGGTCTCGCGCCCGATC
>CAZMML010000562.1:0-3500 GCA_964567335.1 uncultured Nannocystis sp.
CCTCGAGGCGCTCCAGAAGGGCCGCACGACCCTGGTGATCGCCCACCGCCTGAGCACGATCCGCGACGCCGACCGGATCGTCGTCCTGCAGCGCGGCGCGATGGTCGAGAGCGGCCGCCACGCCGACCTGCTCGCGGCCGGCGGCGTGTACGCCCGCCTCGTCGCCCGCCAGGCCGCGGCCGCCAGCGACGACCTCGACGCGGGGCCGGCGTAGCGCCGCGCCGCCCGGACGTGCTAGATCTCGCGGCCGCCATGGACGACACCCGCGAGACGGAGCTGATGCAGAAGATCGTGTCCCTGTGCAAGCGCAGGGGCTTCGTGTTCCAGAGCTCGGAGATCTACGGCGGCCTCCGCTCGGCCTACGACTACGGCCCGATGGGCGCCGAACTCAAGCGCAACCTGATGTCCGAGTGGTGGCGCTTCATGGTCCACAGCCGCGAGGACGTGGTCGGCCTCGACGCCTCGATCATCATGCGCCCCGAGGTGTGGCAGGCCAGCGGCCACCTCGCCAACTTCTCCGACCCGCTGGTCGACTGCAAGGCCTGCGGCGAGCGCTTCCGGGCCGACAAGGCCCCGCGCAAGGCCGAGGGCGAGGAGGCCCCGATCACCCTCCCCGACAAGGGCCGCGCCAAGGCCCTCCAGGAGAAGCTCAGCGAGACCCTCGGCGTCCAGCTCCGCCGCGAGGGCCCCGCGCTCCTCGGCGCCAAGGCCGGCAAGGCCGGCTACGTCTGCCCCAACTGCGGCTCGCCCTTCATGAGCGACGAGCGCCGCTTCAACCTGATGTTCCGCACCAGCCTCGGCCCGGTCGACCCGATCGGCGACATCGTCGACGTCGTCCGCAAGAGCCTCACCGAGGGCGAGGGTGACCGCGAGCTCCGGGCCAAGGTCGAGGCCGCCCTGGCCGCCTCGTCGGTCTACCTCCGCCCCGAGACCGCCCAGGCGATGTTCGTCCAGTTCCTCAACGTCCAGCAGAGCCTCTCGCTCAAGGTCCCCTTCGGGATCGCCCAGATGGGCAAGAGCTTCCGCAACGAGGTGACCGTCGAGCACTTCATCTTCCGCTCCTGCGAGTTCGAACAGATGGAGTGCGAGTACTTCGTCCCCCCCGGCGAGGGCCCGAAGTACCTCGACTACTGGATGCAGCAGCGCCTCCTCTGGTGGCGCCAGATCGGCCTCAAGGCCGACAACCTCCGCTTCCGCCAGCACGGCGCCGACGAGCTCGCCCACTACTCCGACGGCTGCTACGACGTCGAGTACCGCTTCCCCTGGGGCTGGGACGAGCTCGAGGGCATCGCCTCGCGCACCGACTACGACCTCAAGGCCCACGGCGGCGCGTCCGGCAAGAAGCTGGTCTACTTCGACCCGGAGGCCACCGACCCCGCCACCGGCAAGCAGGGCTGGCACTACATCCCGCACGTCGTCGAGCCCGCCGCCGGCGCGACCCGCGGCGTGCTCGCCCTCCTCTGCGACGCCTACGACGAGGAGCCCGGCGATGACACCGGCAAGGGCGCCCGCACCGTCCTGCGCCTGCACCCCCGCCTCGCCCCGATCAAGGTCGCCGTGCTCCCCCTCGTCAAGAAGGACGGCATGCCCGAGGTCGCCCGCAAGGTCGTCGACGCCTTCTTCGGCGCCGGCGTCAACGCCAAGTACGACGAGCAGCACGCGATCGGCCGCCGCTACGCCCGCCACGACGAGATCGGCACCCCGTACTGCCTCACCATCGACGGTCAGACCCTCCAGGACGACACCGTCACGATCCGCTTCCGCGACGACCGCCGCCAGGATCGCATCAAGATCGCCGACGCCGTCGACACCGTCCACAAGGCGCTCAGCGCCCGAGAGGCCCCATGAACACCGCGAGGATCGTCCGCTGCAAGAAGCTCGGCCAGGACCTGCCCGGCATCCCCTTCAAGCCCTTCCCGAGCGAGTTCGGCCAGCTCCTCTACGACCACGTGTCGTTGCAGGCGTGGCAGATGTGGATCCGCGAGTCGCCGCGCTACATCAACACCTACCGCCTCGACCTCCAGTCGAAGGAGGGCCGCGACTTCCTGGAGAAGCAGATGCGGATCTTCTTCGGCTTCGATCAGGGCGAGCTCGCCGAGACCGCCTTCAGCCCGCGCGACGGCCACTGAGCGCTCGCGAGCGCCCGGACGGCCGCACCCGCGCCGCGCCCGCGTGTATGCTCGCCACGCATGGCGATCGAGGCCGTATGGGACATGGAGACCGGCGATCCGGACGACTTCCTGACGCTGCTGCTCCTGCTCGGGCACCCCGAGGTGCGGCTCAAGGCCGTCACGGTCACCCCCGGCACGCCGGACCAGGTCGGCCTGGTCCGCCGCGCGCTCGAGTGGTTCGGCCGCACGATCCCCGTCGGCGCCTTCAACCTCGATCACCAGACCCCCTCCGAACGCGCCGGCCAGGGCCACGGCGAGGGTCGCCACGGCCGTCGCGGCGCCTGCGTGTCCTCGTGGCATTACCAGGCCTACGGCGACGTCCCGCCCTCGCGCGACGCGGCCCCGGGCGGCGAGGTGATCCACGCCCACTGCGACGCCAACACCACCCTGATCACGGGCGCGCCGCTGAAGAACCTCGGCTCCGCCATGAAGCGGCCGGGCTTCCGCGTCGGCCGCCTCGTCGTCCAGGGCGGCTTCGCCGGTGAGGGCGTCGTCCCGCCGGAGCGCCAGCTCGCCAAGTTCCGCGGCATGACCACCTGCCCGACCTACAACCTCAACGGCGACCCGCGCGCCGCCGAGGCCGCGCTCGTCCACCCTGGCATCGGGGTCCGGCGCTTCGTCTCCAAGAACGTCTGCCACGGCGTCTTCTACGACCGCGCCCTCCACGCCAAGATCAGCGCGCTCCGGGACAAGAGCCGCTCGCTCGACCTGATCGCCCAGGGCATGGAGACCTACCTGGAGCGCGATCGCAGCGGCGAGGGCAAGAAGTTCCACGATCCCCTCGCCGCTTGCTGCGCGATCGACGAGGCGATCGGCACCTGGGCCGAGGTCGAGCTCTTCCGGGGCCGCGGCGGCTGGGGCTCGCGCCTGTCCCCAGGGTCAGGGACCTGGATCATCACCGGCTACGACCCCGAACGCTTCCTGCGCGCGCTGACCGCCTGCCCTTCGTGAGCGCCGAGGTGCGCCCCGCGCCCACATGAGCGCGCCGTGATCCGTCGCGGCCCCCGCGGCCGCTCATCCGGCGGGCGACGAGGACCGGCGCCCGTAACACCCCGCGGGGTCGCACGTACGGGATGGGTGCGCCGAGGCTCGGCCCGCCCCGACCGCCGCTCACGCCGACGACTTCTCGAGGTCCCTGATGTCTACCCTTCGCGCCCTCCACCAGCCGCCCGTACGCGTCGACCGCGACGCGCGCGAGACCCTCACGCGCCTCGAGGCCGCGCTCCGCGGCCTCGCCAGCGACGACGAGCTCAGCGACGACGAGGTCACCAGCCGCCGGGCCCACTACGTCGCCAGCGCCCTCGGCGAGTACTGCCCCGAGGTCGCCTT
>CAZMML010000563.1:0-3499 GCA_964567335.1 uncultured Nannocystis sp.
GGCCTCACCGACGACGACCTGCCCGCCGACGTCGCCGTCGTCCTCGGCAACCACGTCTCCCCGGAGGGCGAACCGGCGCGCCGCCTCGCCCTCCGCCTCGAGCGCGCGCTCGCGGTCTACGCCGCCGGCCTCGCGCCGCGCATCATCGGCAGCGGCGGCCAGGATCCCGGCAGCCCCGACGAGGCCGAGGTCATGAAACGCTACCTCGTCGAGCGCGGCGTCCCGGCGGAGCACGTGGTCGAGGACCGCGGCGGCGTCAACACCCACGCCACCGCCCGCTTCGTCGCCGCCTACCTGCGCGAGCGAGGACAGTCCCGCGCGATCGCCGTCAGTCAGTACTACCACGTCAGCCGCTGCAAGCTCGCCCTCAGCCGCTTCGGCGTCGACGCCACCGGCGCCCACGCCGCCTTCGAAATCGAGGCGCGCGACCCCTACTCCCTCGCCCGGGAGCTCGCCGGATACTATGCCTACCTCTTCAAGCCCTACGATCTTTAGCGCCGCCGATCACGGTCGGATCTGCGAGCACGCGGGGCCCGGACGACCTCCCCGGCGAGACCCGGCCCCGCTCTCCCGTGTCCCCAACGACATGGAGCGGGTCGTCATCTCGGCACGAGAGGGGACCCGCGACCCCCGCTAGCGCTGGTTCGCGAAGTAGATGATCAAGCCGACCACCACGGCCACCACCAGCACCGTCAGCACGATCTTGACCACGCTCCACGGCCGCTCCCCCGCGACCTCGCCGGTGCGCGCGTTCACGGTGAATCGGTACACCTTCTCCTTGTAGCGGAAGCTCGAGATCCACAGCGGCAGCAGCAGGTGCTTGCAGGTGACGTCCGCGTGGCTCACGCTCATCGTCAGGATCTGCTGCACGTCCCCCCCGATGTCGCTGTCGATCGCGCTGCGGATCCGCGGCTCCATCCGCTCCTCCGCGATCTGGAAGCCCTCCTCGAGCCCGATCTTGTAGCGCTCCGCGACGAAGCCGCTGAGGTACGCCGCCTCGAAGCCGCGCAGGTTGTCGAGGTCCCACGGCTCGAGGCGCTCGATCAGCGGGCGCGGCAGCGTCTGTGAGGCGCACACGAGCACGTCGTCGAAGTGGACCCGGACCGTCCCGGCCGCCGGCCGCCAGCGCGTCCGCTGCACCTGCCGCGTCCGCCGGTTGCCCTGCGCGTCGGTGTACGACTCGGTCACGTAGTAGTGGTCGCCGCGCAGCCCCGTATAGCGGGTCGTCGTGTCCGAGTCGTAGGTCCAGTAAGGCAGGTACGCCCCGTCGATCCCGTGGACCTGCGCCAGCCGCTTGAGGTCGTTGGGCGCGAACCACAGCTTGGCCACCCACGCCTGGAAGCGCTCGCGGGCCACCCGGACGTCGATGCCGAAGGGGAGCAGGCTCTCGGGCGCGATCACCTCGCCCAGATCCTCGACCTCGACGACCACCGGCGAGCCGCAGAAGGCGCAGCGCGCCGCCTGCCCGGTGATCGTCGCCCGCGCGCCGCAGCCCTCGCACTGGATCGTGTGCCCGCCGAGCGAGGTCGCCGGCGCCCGCCTCGCCCTGGAGCGGAGCGCATCGAAGTCGTGCTCGAACACCGCCTTCCCGCGGGCGTCGATCACCTGCTCGTGACCACAATGCCCGCAGCGCAGCCGCTCTGTGCCCGGCGCGTACTCCAGCGAGGAGCCGCACTGCTCGCAGGGGAAGGTCAGCTTGCCCTCGCCGAGGGCGACAGGTTCATCCGAGTCGGCCATCGCCGCGAGTCTACCTCACTCGCCGCCCCCCCGCCCGGGCCTCGCGGACCGCGGGCGCCTGCCCCCTGTCCTCGCGGTCAGGTGTCGAGCGAGGGCCGCCGGACCAGCTCGGCGCGAGCCGCGGGGTCCGCGACGTAGCGCTCCAGCGCGCGGAGCAGCACGACCTCGTCGACCCCGAAGGCCCGCGGCATCAGCGAGACGTCGCAGCCGACCAGGCCGCGGCTCCAACCGAGCGCCCGGGCGAGGCGCGCGCGCTCGGCCGCGGGCTCGCACGAGGCCAGCACGGCCTCGAGATCGCGGGCCCAGATCCGCAAGATCGGCTGGCTGTGGACCTCGCCCACGTCCAGCCCGGCGACGTTGTCCCAGCCGACCCGGTAGCGATAGCCCCGGGCCCCGATCCAGAGCCCCTCCGGCGCGCACCGCAGCGACCCGCGCCCGGTCAGGCCCAATAGGGACGCCGCCAGCGCCGCGACCCCGAGCAGCGCCAGCCCCAGCGACGCCAGCACGAAGCCCGAGCCGAGGCCGCGGCCGACCAGCGCGACCGCGACGCCGAAGAGCGCGAGCCCCCCGGAGATCGCGCGGATCCGCCGCAGATCCGGGCGCAGCTCGGCGCCCGCGTCGAAGCGCGCCAGCAGCGTGGGATCCTCGGCCTGCCGCGCCGCCCGCCGCTTCGCGCGCAGCGACCACACCGCGATCGCGGCGCAGCCGCCGAAGAAGAGGACGCTCGTCCAACCGATCGCCTCCTGCGGCCGCTCCGCCACGATCAGCAGCCCGGCCGCCACGAAGGCCAGAGAGATCACGAGCAGCGCCCAGTCCCGGATCCGCGGGCCCACGACGGCGACCATACACCCGCGACCGCGGCCCCCATAGTAGTCTCGCGGGCATGTCGACCTCCGACCCGAGGATCTCGCGGGAGCGGCGGGGCCACGTCATGATGATCGGCCTCGATCGCGCCGCCAAGCGCAACGCCTTCGACCTCGCCATGCTCCGCCAGCTCGCGGAGGCGCTGACCGAGTACGACGACGACGACGACCTCCGCTGCGCCGTCGTCTTCGCCCACGGCGACCACTTCACCGCCGGCCTCGACCTCGCCGAGGTCGGCCCGGCGGTCGCGCGCGGCGAATTGCTCTTCCCCTCGGGACAGGTCGACCCCCTCGGCCTCTTCGGGCGGGTCCGCCGTAAGCCGCTCGTCATGGCCGCCCAGGGCTGGTGCCTGACGATCGGGATCGAGCTCCTGCTCGCGGCCGACATCCGGATCGCGGCCGCCGACGCCCGCTTCGGCCAGATCGAGATCCGCCGCGGGATCTTCCCCTTCGGCGGGGCCACGCTCCGGCTGCCCCAGGTCGCCGGCTGGGGCGACGCGATGCGCTGGCTGCTGACCGGCGACACCTTCGACGCCGCCGAGGCGCTGCGTCTCGGCGTGGTCCAGGAGGTCGTCCCCCCCGGCCAACAGGTCGAGCGCGCGGCGGCCCTGGCCCAGACGATCGCCGAGCAGGCGCCGCTCGGCGTGCGCGCCACCCTCGCGTCCGCACGCGCGTGCGTGGAGCGCGGACAGCCGGCCGCCCTCGCCGCCATGATGGACGAGGTCCGCCAGATCATGGCCTCCGCCGACGCCGCCGAGGGCGTGCGCTCCTTCGTCGAGCGCCGGGCCGCCCGCTTCACCGGCGCCTGACGCCACACCTCCGGCCGCTGGGGTATACTCCCGCGGCAGGAGAGCTCATGAAGATCGATCTCGAGAAGTTCCTCGCCGCGACGATGCTGA
>CAZMML010000564.1:0-3497 GCA_964567335.1 uncultured Nannocystis sp.
CGAGGCGTTCTTGAGGACGTCACGCTCGGGGTCGAAGGCGAGGTGGCCCTCGGCGGCGGCGGCGGCGATCTCTTGCAGGTGCGCGGCGGCCGGGACGCCGCCGCCGGCCGCCGACCAGGCGTAGAGGATCCGCCCGCCCTCGGGGCGCGGCGGGGCCGGGCTCGTCGGGAGATGTTCGAGGGGCCATGTGTACTGGATCAGGACGCCTGTGAGCTCGCCGAGGTGGCGCCCGCCGGCCTCGAGGGTGAGCAGCTCCCAGGGCAGGGCGTAGAGCTCCGCGGCGCTCGAGCGCAGGGCGAGCCGGACCTCGCGGCGGGCGGCGATCGCGGCGGCGATCGCCTCGGCGTGGCGGTCCCACCCGGCCGGCAGGAGGAGGGCGCGCAGGAGGTCGCCGACGCGCTGGACGACGGCGGGGTCGCAGCCGCGTCGCGCCAACGCGGCGAGGTCGGCGCGCAGGGCGTCGTCCCAGGGGATCCGGATCGTCGGCGTGCCGACGCCGCCGCGGACGATGTAGGACTGCGGCGTGGCGTCGAACGCGAAGGCGTCGTCCGACCGTTGCGCGCGCACGAACTCGAGCGAGAGGACGAGCGGAGCGGACGGTGCGTCCCGCGGATCCACAGCGCGACGAGCGTAGCAACGCCGCCGCGGCGCAGCACCCGATCTTCCCGCGCAGCGCGCCCGCGCGCGGGTCCTGGGGGTATCCTGGGCGCGTGCGCGTCGAGGAGAACCTGCAGCTCCTGCTCGCTCGCGAGGACGGCGCGCCGGTGTTGCCGGAGGGGCTGGACGCCGCCGCCGCCGCGAGCGAGGGCGCAGGCGAGGCCGCCGGTGAGGGCCCCGACCATCTGTGGGAGGAGGGCGACGATCCGAACCTCCTCGCGAGCCAGCGCTGGGGGGTGATCGCGCCGCAAGGCCCGGCGGGCGATCGGCTGCTGGCGCTCGTGCGGCCGCTGATCGAGCGCCGACGGGCGCAGCAGGGCGCGGAGGTCCGGGTGTACCGGGTGCCGTCGCGGATGGACGCGGCCTCCGCGGTGCAGTGGCGGCGCAAGGTGTTCGAGGTCGGGGGCGGACTCAGCACCGAGCTCCCGCGCTACCAGCTCCTGCTCGGCGACCTCGATCAGACGCCGCTCTCGATCCAGGAGGCGCTGGCCTTCGACGGGTACCCGGGTCGGCTTGCCTTCACCGCGGAGGCCGACTATGAGGCTTACGTCGAGAAGCTCCTGCGCTGGGAGACAGGTCCGCGGATCCGCGCGGCCGAGGCGCTCCTCTGCGGGGTCAAGGACGGCTCGCGCGCGACCGAGATGGCCCAGGACGACGTGATCCGCCCGGGGGTGGAGCTGCTCTCGGGGCAGTGGCAGGACGGCTACCTCGACGCCGCGGGGATCTCGGAGGTGGACCTCGGACCCGGGGCGCCGAGCCCGGATCGTCTGCTCGCCCGCGCGGCCGCGGCCCGCTCGGCGGTGCTGCTGACGACGAGCCACGGCGAGGGGGCGCCGCGCGGCGGGTGGGGCGACGCGCCGACGCAGCGGGCGCGGCAAGGGGCGCTCTGCTTCGGACGCGCCGGGGCGCTGACCGGCGCCGACCTGCGCGGGCGAGCCTTCCTGCCGGGGGGGCTGTGGTGCGCCCTCGCGTGCTACGGCGCCGGGACGCCGGAGCAGAGCGGGTATCAGGGCTGGCTCGAGCGCCTCGCGGCGGAGGGGCGCTACATGGGCCGGCCGGAGGACGTGCTGGCGGGGCTGCCGCGCCCGGGCGAGCGGCCCTTCGTGGCGGCGCTGCCGCAGGCGGCGCTGGCGAGCCCCGAGGGGCCGATCGCGTTCGTCGGCCACGTCGACCTGGCGTGGACCTACGCGTTCCAGGACCTCGACGGCCGCAGCGTGAGCCGGCCCGGTCGGCTCGTCGCGCTGGTCCGGAGCGCGCTCCGCGGCGATCGCGTCGGGGTGGGCCTGCGCGAGCTGGCCCGCGGGGTCGGGATGGCCAACGCGGAGCTTACCAGCCTGATCGAACAGGGCGAATGGGACAGCGCGCGAGCGACCGGTCCCGGCGAGCAGGTCCGGAGGATCCACCTGTGGATGCTGCGCCGGGACCTCGCCGGCTACGTCCTGCTCGGCGATCCGGCCGCCCGCCTGGCCCTGCCAGGGGGCGACGAGGGGCCCTCGGAGCAGCAGCAGAGGCGGGCGCCCGAGCCCTCGAGCAGCGCCGGGGTCGGGCCTGAGGACGAGGAGGATGCGGCGCTGCTGCGACTCGAGGCGCTGATCGGGCGGGCGCTCGCGGGCGAGGACCCGCGCGCGCTGGCGCTGGACGCGGAGCTCTCGGAGGGGCGGCTCGCGGCGGCGCTGGCGGCCTACCGCGAGGCGGGGCGGGCGGCGCTGCGGCGCCTGCTCGTCGGGTGAGCCGCGGGCGCCGACCGCGAGCGGCCGGCGCCGGGTGATCAGCGGCGGCGGCGGCGGCCCCGGCCGCGCCGGCCGCGCGCGCCGCGCTGGCCGAGGCCGCCGCCCGCGCCGCCGCTGCGGCAGCCGCAGCCCTCGTCGTCGATGAGGCCGCCGGTCGAGCTGGCGGAGTCGCCCTCGGAGCCGCTGCCCTCGGTGTCGCTGGTGCTGGTCTCCTCGCCGGCGCACATCGCCTGATCCGCGGTCCACGCGGCGAAGGGGGTGTTGGTGATGCCGGCGAAGGTGAGGTCGTCGATCGTCCACCCGGGGGCGCCGGCGGCGGAGTCGGTGGCGACCCGGAAGCGCAGCTGGACCGTCTTGCCGAGGAGCTTCTTGCCGAAGTTGAGCTCGAGGTGGTCGGCCGCGGGGTACTTCGGGTTCTTGTCGACGAAGGCCATCTTCCCGTTGAGCGGGTTCAGCTCGCTCATGATCGCCCCGCCGTAGGGGACCGGCACCAGCTCGGAGGCGTCCTTCCAGGTCGCGCCGGCGTCGACGCTGTACTCGATCACGCCGCCGTCCCAGTTGGTCATCTCGGAGAACTCGAAGGAGTAGCTGTGGTCGAAGCTGACGACGAAGGCGTCGGTCTTCGAGACCTGCAGCGGCGGGGTGATCAGAGAGGCGTCGGTCACCCGCCCGAGGTCGTGGCCGACCCAGGCGTGGCCCTCGCCGAGGGGCTCGCGCTTCCACACGTCCTCGGCGCCGCTGCCGTCGCGGGTCCAGACCTCGACGCTGTCGGGCGTCTCGACGTCCTCGACGGACGCGGACTCCAGCGCGACGTCGGCGTTGAGCGCGACCGGGAGCTGCATCTCCTTGGTCGCGGTGCAGCCCTCGGGGGTGGTGAGGACGACCTTCACCGTGACGTGCTCGTCCTCGCTGAGGCCCTTGGCCAGCCCGACCGGGAGGTCGAAGCTGGTCTTGGCGAGGGTGCCGATGGCGTCGAGCGTGACCGAGTCGCCGTCGGGGAACTCGACGTTGGGGCTGCCCGCGATCACCTGGACGACCGAGCCCGCGGGCACCGGCTTGGCGCCGCGGTTGGCGAGCTCGACGTGGATCTTGCCGACCTCGCCGCCGTCG
>CAZMML010000565.1:0-1886 GCA_964567335.1 uncultured Nannocystis sp.
AAGTACAACCTGCTGATCGGCGAGCGCACCGCGGAGCGGATCAAGATCCAGATCGGCACCGCCGCGCCGATGAAGAACATCATGACCATGGAGGTCAAGGGCCGCGACCTCGTGGCCGGGATCCCGAAGACGATCGTGGTCGACTCCGAGGAGATCCGCGAGGCCGTCAGCGAGCCGGTCTCGGCGATCGTCGACGCGGTGCGGATCGTGCTCGAGCGCGCGCCGCCGGAGCTGTGCGCCGACATCGTCGACAAGGGGATCGTGCTCACCGGCGGCGGATCGCAGCTCCGCAACCTCGACGTCCTGATCTCCGACGAGACCGGCCTCCCCTGCTTCCTGTGCGACGAGCCCGAGTTCGCGGTGGTCCTCGGGACCGGCGCGGTGCTCGACGAGCTCGATCTCCTCCGCGAGGTCGCGCTCCAATAGCGGGGAGACCCCATGGCCGGCCTCCGCAGCGCCCGCAACGCCCTCCTGATCGCCGTCCTCCTCGGCCTCCCGGCGCTGCTGCTGCGCTCCTCGCTGCAGGATCCCCGCGCGCTCTCGCCGCTCGACCGCGTGGTGCGCCGGGTCGGCGCGCCGCTCGAGGCCGGGGTCAGCTACGCCGCCGGGAACGCGGGCCGCTTCTTCGAGCGCTGGCTGATGCAGGCGCGCCTGCAGGACGACAACGAGGCGCTCGCGGCCGAGAACCGCCGCCTGCGCTTCGAGCTCCGCGAGCTGCAGCAGGTCGCCGACGAGAACCGCCAGCTCCGCCGCGAGCTGCAGATGCGCGACAAGGTCCCGGAGGACATGCTCGCGGCCGAGGTGTCCGGGGTCGAACAGTCGCCCTTCTTCCGGGTGGTCAAGCTGCAGCTCGACCGGGGCGCCGCCGAGGTGCGCCCCGGGATGGCGGTGCTGGCCGACGCGGGGGTCGTCGGCAGGATCGACCGCACCGGCGACGCGCTGAGCGACGTCATGCTGATCACCGACCCGCGCAGCAAGGTCGCGGTCGAGGTGGCGAGCAACCGCGCGCCGGGGATCCTCGAGGGCACCGGCGAGGATCGCTGCGTCGTCCACGTCGCCACCGACCTCGGGGTCAAGGTCGGCGACCTGATCCAGACCAGCGGCGTCGACGAGCTCTTCCCCCGCGGGCAGCCGATCGGCCAGGTCGTCCGCGTCGACGAGCTCGTCGGTGACCAGCAGCGCGCCCACGTGGTGCCGGCGGTCCGCTTCGACCGCCTCGACATGGTCTGGGTCGTGCTCTCGAGCGCGCCGGCCCCGGACCCCGCCGGCCCCGGGCCCCGGCCGCCCGCCGCCTTCGGACTCGGACCCCTGCGTTGAGACGGAGCAGGACGTGCGCGCGCTGATCTACGTCATCGTCGGGTGGGTGCTCCTCGCGGCCGTCGGCGGGCTCGGGCAGGCGCTCAGCCTGACGATCGTGCTGCCGGCGACCTCCGCCGCGCTGGTCGCCCACGCGGTCTTCAGCCGCGACCTCGAGGTGCCGGCGGCGCTCTTCGTCGCGGTCACCCTCGGGTACCTCGAGGACATGCACCAGGGGACACCCGCTGGCCTGCTCTCGCTCACCCACGGGCTCGCGTGCCTCGCCCTCGTGTGGATCCGCGGGCGCCTCGCGCTCGAGGGCCCGACCGCGCGGGCGCTCGCGGCGGGCGCCTGCGCGGCGCTGATCGACCTCGGGACCTTCGCGCTGCTGCTCCTCCTCCGCTTCCGCCTCGGCCTCAGCGCGACCGGGCTCCTCGACGGCCTCTACCTGGCGCGCTGGCACGCGCTGGCGACCGTGCTGGCCGCGCCGGCGGTGTTCTTGCTCGCGGAGTTGGCGCTCCGCGGCTGGGGCCGCGCCCGCGGCCACGTCCCCGACCGGCCGCGCCCGCTCGAGCGGACCACGTGGTACC
>CAZMML010000565.1:1986-3497 GCA_964567335.1 uncultured Nannocystis sp.
CGCTCGCCCCGGGTCTTCAGGCTCTCGAGCGGCCGCCCCTCGAGGACCCGGGCGTGCAGCGCCCGCCAGTCGGGGAACTCGGTCCCGAAGAGCGCGTCGAGGCCGGTCGAGCCGAATCCGTAGTGGCCGGTCCAGCGGGCGTGGTGCAGCGCGTGGTAGAGGAAGGGCGGCTGGAAGATCGAGAAGAGCCGCACGCGCGAGGCCGCCGTGGTCGGCTCGAAGTTGGAGTGGCCGATGATGTTCCCGAACACATTGAAGGTGAGGTACGCGACCAGCCCCTCGGCGGAGAAGGGGAGGACCGCGCTGTACGCCAGCGCCGGGATCAGGTAGCAGAGCGCCCAGCCGAGCGCCTCGCCGAGGCTCATCGAGAGCCCCGTAAAGGGGGTCGTCACCCGCGAGCGGTGGTGCCAGCGGTGGACCCACACCCACGAGCGCCGGTGCATGGCCAGGTGCAGCACGTAGTAGAGGGCCTGAAAGCCGACGTAGAGGGCGACGAAGGTGAGGACCGCCGAGCCATCGCCGAAGCGCAGCCAGCCGAGCCCGATCGCGGCCGAGAACGCGGCGATCTGCACCCCGAGATACGCGAGGTTGCCGATCAGCTCGAAGCGGAGCTGACCCGGGTCGAGGGGCACGGCCCAGATCCGTCGGGCGGCGAGGAGGCGCTCGCCGAGCACCCCGAGCGCGGAGGTGAGCCCGCTGAGCCCGATGAAGAACGCGGCGACGAGCCCGACGAGTGCGGGGAACGAGAGCGACTCCAGCCACGGACCCATGTCCGCAGGATAGCCGGTCGCGACCTGCGTGTCAGCGCACCCAGGTCGGGCGCGCTCGCGCGGGCGTCAGCCCTCGCGCCACGTGAGCGGGAGCTCCGCCTCGACGACGGCGGCGAGGCGCCAGCGCTGGACCCGAGATGGGTCGAACTCGTCGGGCTTGATCTCGACGTCGGCGAAGCGGACGGCGCGGACGACCGCCGCCGCGGGCCCGGGCGCGTAGGAGGCCGGCCGGTCCGGGAGCGCCTTCTCGAGGCGGGTGACGAGCGCGTAGAGGTCGCCCTCGATCGGGCCCGCGTAGTCCTGCTGGATCCGGTGGCCGGTGCGCTCGCCCTGCTGCCTCGGCATCCAGAAGGTGAGCGAGAGCGCGAGCCGGTCGGCCGCCGGGAGACCGCCGCCGCCGGGCCGCGCGCGCTCGGCGAGCACCTCGACGTCGCAGCTCGACGCGATCGGCAGCTCGGCCGGCGCCCGGGTCAAGACGTAGGGGTCCGGGAAGCCGAGCCCGAGCGCGGTGGAGTCGTAGCCGAAGACCCCGTCGTCCGCGGCGACCTTCCAGCTCGGCGCCTCGCTCCACGGCAGCAAGACCGGCTCGGACGACTGAAACGAGCTCCACGGCGGTCCGGGCGTGGGCGCGAGCGAGGCGTCGCAGAACACGACGCCGCGAGGCTTGGCGCCGGGGTGCGGGTACTGCCGGCCGGGGAAGAAGGCGGCGTAGCCGCGGATCTCGCGGGCGAGCGCGTCGAG
>CAZMML010000566.1:0-3493 GCA_964567335.1 uncultured Nannocystis sp.
AAGCGAACGAGCCCGCTCGAGGGCAAGCCGGTGGTCGTCCGCAAGCTCGAGCTCCGCAAGCTCCGCTTCGGCATCACGCCCTTCGCGGGCATGAGCCTGTCGCAGACCTTCGTGCACAAGGGCTACGTCGGCGGCAAGCTGCACTTCGACTTCACCGACTGGATCGGCGTCAAGGCGATGTTCGGCTACGGCGTCATCAACCGCGACGCGAAGCTGCTCCGGGCCCTCACCGACCCCAACGGCGGCCTCCCCGTCGGCATCGCCCCGATGACCCCGGAGAACCCCAGCGCCGCCCCGCTGCGCTCCGAGGCCGACTTCAACAGCCCCGCCCCGCTGCTCCACGACTTCAAGGCCGGCCTGACCCGCAACCAGTGGCTCGCCAGCTTCGACCTGGTCTTCAAGCCCTTCAGCGGCAAGCTGGGCCTCTTCTCGGGCATCTTCACCGAGTACGACATGTACCTCTTTGGCGGCCTCGGGATCGCGGGCTTCCAGCGCCACTACGCGAAGGAGAAGTCGACCAGCGACCTGCTCGGCCTCACCGCCGCGTCGAACTGCGTCGACATGACCGGCGAGACCAACCGCGAGTGTTTCCTCCACCCCGTGAAGGCCGACGTCGGCGTCAAGGTCGGCCCGAGCTTCGGCGGCGGCGTGAACATCTTCCTCGCCGACTTCGCCGCGCTCAACCTCGAGGTCCAGGACATCATGACCCGCAACAACCCCGCGGGCCTCAACTCGACCACCACCGACGTGCCGCCCAAGGTCGACAAGAACGACGCGAACTGGAACCACAACGTCATGTTCCAGCTCGGCGTGTCCTTCTACTTCCCGCCGAAGGCCAAGCGCTCCCAGCTCAAGGCGAAGACCAAGTAGGCCCGCCGGCGCGACGCGCACCCGAGGCCCGGCCAGCGCCGGGCCTCTGTCTTTTAAGTCAGCAGCCGCCCATGAGCTGCTTGGTGATCACGCTCTGGTCGTCCGCGCCGATCGTCGCGGTGAAGAACGAGTGCTCGCTGTGGCGGCCCTCGGCGCCGGGCTCCTCGTACCAGACCTCGATGCAATTGTCGGTCAGGTCGAGCTCGACGCTGGTGAAGGTGAAGCCCCCGTCGTCGTCGGCGTACTGGAAGTAGCCGCGCGCGCTGCCCCCCTCGTAGAGGAACACCGTCGTCCGCGGCTGCGGCGCCCCGATCTCGAGCGAGCCCTCGATGTCGACGAGCTGCATCGGCGCCGCGCGCAGCGAGGGCGGCGGCACCGGGACCGAGATCCCCGTCTCTTCGATATAGGGCCCGTCTGTGCGGACGATCAGCGTCGAGTTGCACGCGCCCGCGCCGAGCGCCGCGACACACAGGAGGGAGGTGAGGAGGGACTTCATGGCGGACTCCAAACGTCAGACTCGACGTCTCGATTTGATGCAATTTTTGAACCGCCGACAATCTCAAGGAAATCAGCGCGCATTTGACGCGGTCTGGCAACCTCGGTGCGGATGCCCCGGCGATCCGCCAACTTGATTGTCACTCATCCTCCTCCGGCCCCTCCCCGCTCAGGCGCCGCAGCTTCTTCTGCAGCCCGAAGCGCGAGAGCCCGAGCAACGCCGCGGCCTTGGTCTGGTTCCCGCCGGACGACGCGAGCGCCCGCTCGATCAGCTCGCGCTCGAGCCGCTCGACCCGCGGCCGCAGGCGCAGGTCGTCCGCCGCGAGCTCTCCCCCGCCGCTGGCGGGCTCGCGGATCCCCGGCGAGAGATCCTCGACCTCGACGCGGCTCTCGCAGAGCGCGACCCACCGCTGCACCTCGTTCTCGAGCTCCCGGATGTTCCCGGGCCACGCGTAGCGGCACAGCGCGCGCACCGCCGCGGCGCTGACCACCAGCCTGCGGGCGCGGTCGTACTTGGCGAGGAAGTGCTCGATCAGCGGCGGCAGGTCCTCGGTGCGCGCCCGCAGCGGCGGCAGCTCGATCTTCACCACGCGGATCCGGTAGAGCAGATCCTTGCGGAACTGGCCCGCCGCGACCATCGCGTCGAGGTCCTTGTTGCTCGCCGCGATCACCCGGACGTCGATCTTGCGCACCGCGGTGTCGCCGACGCGGCGGACCTCGCCCTCCTGCAGCACCCGCAGCAACTTCGTCTGCATCGCCGGGCTCATCTCGCCGATCTCGTCGAGGAAGAGCGTGCCGCCGTCCGCGGCCTCGAAGAGCCCCGGCGCCGCCCGCTGCGCGCCGGTGTAGGCCCCCTTCGCGTGGCCGAAGAGCACCCCTTCGAGCAGCGTCTCCGGGATCGCCCCGCAATTCTCCGCGACGAAGGCCCGCCCGCGCCGCGGCCCGCCCTCGTGGATCGCCCGCGCCACCAGCTCCTTCCCCGTGCCGCTCTCGCCGTAGATGACCACCGGGACGTCGCTCTCCGCGAGCCGATCGACGAGCCGGAAGACCGCCTGGATCGCGCCTGTCCCCCCGACCATCCCGCGGTAGGCCCCGCGCCCCGGCGCCCGCGCCGCCTCCCGCAGCTCGCGGATCTCGAGCTCGCGCTCGTCGAGCAGCGCCTGCAGCTCGCGCCCGCGGGTCGCCAGCTCCGCCAGCGTCCGCAGGTGCGCGATCGCCAGGCCCGCCAGCTCCGCGAAGCCCTCGAGCCGGGCCAGATCCGCGTCGCCCCAGGCCCCGCGCCGCAGCCGGTGATCGACGTAGAGCGCGCCGAGCAGCGCCCCGCCGTGGGTCACCGGCACCGCCAGCACGCTGCGCAGGTTGAGGTGGCTGATCGAGCGCGACTGTCCGAAGCGGTCGTCGGTGATCGCGTCGACGCTGAGGATCGGCGCGCCCTGCTCGAGCACCTTGTCGATCACCGAGCGCGAGAAGGCGACGCTCGCGCCGCCCGCGAGCTCGCGCGCGACCAGCACCCGCTCCCCGCCCGGCGCCGCCGGCAGCAGCGCCAGCGCCCCCCGCTCCGCGTCGCAGAGCTCCATCGCCGCGTCGATCACCTGCGCGACCATCCGCCCGAGGTCGTCCTCCCGCGTGAGCCGGCGGTAGGTCCGCAGCAGCGCCGCCGCGTCCTGCCCGCCGCGGTCCGGCGGCGGCGGCGACGACGACGGCTCCGGGCCCGCGTCGGCGAGGTCCCCGAGCAGCTCGCCGAGCGGGCCGCGCTCGCCGGACTCGGCGAGCAACGCGGCGCGGGCTGCCGGCTTGTCGAGGTCGGAGATCTTGCTCATCAGGGCCTCCCAGGTGGCGGCAGCGCGGCGCGCGAGCGCCGGCCGCCGGGGGTCGCTCGGGCTGAGGATGGCATAAAGGACATGGTCGTAGCGCCACGCGAGCTCGAGGCGCCCGCGCGCCAGCAGGTCCGAGGCGCGCGGCAGCTCGGCCAGCGCCGCGAGCGCCGCGCTCAGCTCCGGGCCCGCCCCGAGCGCCGCGGCCACCTGCGCCCGCTCGAGCGCCGCGGCGACCCGCAGCTCGTCGCCGTCGACCGCGACCGCGAGCAGCTCGCGCGCCCGCGCGAGCCGGCCGGCGCGCCGGGCGGCCG
>CAZMML010000567.1:0-3491 GCA_964567335.1 uncultured Nannocystis sp.
GCCGGCACACCCCAGCGGAGCCCAACCCGGCGCGCGCGTCGTTCAGGAGTTCGCGGCGCCCCGGAGCCCACCTCCTCCTGAGAGGACAACTCCGCAAGCGACCCAGCGCGGTCTAGAAGCACTGGGCCACGTACTCGGCGGCCGCCTGCCCGAGGTCCGCGTCATCGAAGAGCCCGTCGCCGTCCGGGTCGCAGTACCCGTAGGGCTCGGTCATCGCGCAGCCCGGCGTGCTCGGCGGGTAGTCGCAGAAGTCGTCGAAGTTCGGGTCGTCCGCCACGCAGGGGCACGAGCAGGCGCCGCAGTCCCACTCGCAGCTGTTGCACGTCTCGCTCGCGCTGCAGAAGTTGTCCCCGCAGTAGCAGGCGCCGCAGTCCTCCTCGCACGACTCGCACGACTCGCCTCCGTCGCACACCAGGTCGCCGCACACCGACCCGCACGCCCCACAGTCCTCCGGGCAGAGCTCGCACGACTCGTCGGCCTCGCACACCCAGTCGCCGCACACCGAGCCGCACGCCCCGCAGTCGTCTGGGCACGACTCGCAGGTCTCGCCTTCGTCGCACACGAAGTCGCCGCAGCCGCTGGGGCACGCCCCGCAGTCGCCCTCGCACACGGCGCAGTTCTCGCTCCAGCCGCACTCGCCGTCGCCGCAGGTCTCGCAGGTCGGGCAGTCGGCCGGGCACGCCTCGCAGTCCTCGCCGAAGCCGCAGGTCCCGTCGCCGCACGCGTCGCAGGCCCCGCCGCAGTCCTGCGGACACGACCCGCAGTTCTCGCCCGCGACGCACTCGCCGTCGCCGCACACCTTGCACGACCCGCAGTCGGCCGCGCAGTTCATGCAGGTCTCGCCGGCGCTGCAGGTCCCGTCGCCGTCGCAGCCCATCGGGTCGGCCGCGCAGAGCCCGAAGCCGAGGTCGGGGTAGCCCGAGTAGAGCTCCCACGTGCCGAGGTCGAAGTCGAGCTTGAAGAGCTCGAGCATCGCCTCCGCGAGCGTGTAGTCGATCTTCCACTTGGGGAAGAAGAGCCCGAACTTGGCGCCGACGCTGGCGCTGACGCTCGCCGCGAGGGTCGCGCTGACGTCGACCTTCGGCCGGCCCTCCATGCCCGGGCACGACTGCTTGGCCGAGAGCGAGCCCTTGGCCGTGCCCGCGATCTCGAGCTCGGGGCCGGCCACGCCGTAGAAGACCAGCGAGAACTTCGGCTTCAGCTCGCAGGCGGCGCTCGCCTCGACCGCGCCGACGACCTCGGACGCCGGCTCGAACATCCAGCTCCGCTCGTCGATCGGCATCCAGCCGCTGTCGCGCGTGTAGCGGGCGCCGACCTTGAGCGACGCGCTCGAGGCCTCGCGCACCGTCGCCTGCGCGGTCCCCTTGACGCTGACGCTGCAGCCGAGGCCGAGCTCGAAGTCGGCGCGGGAGACGACCGGGATCGGGATGAAGGCCGGGATGTACCAGGTCGGCAGGTCGATGCTCGCCTCGGCGATCTTCGCGCTCATCGGCGGCAGCCCGCCGCCCTGCGCGAACTCGGCGAGCGCGGCGTCGAAGGCCCGCTTCTCCTCCTCGGTCGCCTCGCCGAAGACCTGCTTGAAGTCGACCGCGGTCTTGATCCCGGTGGTGAAGGTGAACTTGGTCGCCAGCTCGGCCTTCCACCCGCCCGCGAGGAAGAACTCGAAGGCCTTGACGTAGCCCCACCCGAAGCTCGCCGAGAGCCCGAAGTCGGGCGTGAGGCTCAGGCTGCCCTTGGCGACCTCGAGCTCGGCCTTGACGAAGAGCTCGGCCTTCAGCGGGACGCCCTTGACGGTGAACTCCCGCTCGATCTTCTTGTCGACGGGCCCGAGCTTCAGGCCGGTGAACTCGAGCGCCCCGAGCGCCTTCAGCCGCGGGCGATCCGCGAGCGGCCACAGCTCGACGCTGCGCAGGCCGCCGGGCGCGCCCGGCACCAGCGCCACGGGGTCGCCGAGCGGGACCGGGACCTGGCCCTGGAAGTCGCCGTGCTCGACCATGTCGCTGACGTACGCCTCTTCGGTCCGGACCACGAAGTCGTCGCCCTCCGCCTCGACCGAGAGCACCCGCCGGAGGAAGCCGTCCGGGTTGCCCTGGCGCACCGAGGCCGGGCCCTGGCGGTCGCCGACCAGCAGCGTGCCCTCCTCGAGGGTCCCCACCTCCGGGTGGGTCGCGCGCGGGAAGAGCAGGCGATCCGCCTCGACGACGACCTCGTCGACGCGGTCGATCACCCGCGTCTTCTCGGCGATGACGATCTCCCCGCCCTCGTCGTCGCCGTCGCGCCCTTGGTCACCGCACCCGGGCGCGAGCGTGAGGAGGGACAGGGACACGAGGCGGCGGCGGAGGTGCATCGCGGGGAGGCTCCCCCGCGGCGCGCGCGTCCGCAAGCGCCCCCGCCTCGGCAGGCCGTGGGGCTCGCGGGCCTCACGCCCGGGACCCTTGCACAGCCAACGAAGCCCTGAGCCGCCGGGACCCCGCGAGAGAATTGCGGCCCGCCGCGCTTGCCCGGCGATCGCGGCGGCCGCACGATCGCCGCCGGTGTCGACCCAACCTCCACGGTGGGCGGTCCTCAGCGGCGCCGGGCTCATCGCCGCGGTCCTCGTGTTCGCGTGGCTCGGGCTCGCCGACCCGCTGCAGGCGCGGGCCGCCGCGCTCGCCGGGGTGTGCCTGGTCCTGTGGCTGCTCGAGCTGGTGCCGCCGCACGTCCCGACCCTGCTCCTGTGGGCCCTGGTGCCGCTGGCGCTCGGCGGCCTGGGCCCGCACTTCGGCCTCGCCGAGGTCCTCCGCGGCGCCGCCGACCCCGTGCTCGCGCTCTTCTTCGGCGGCCTGGCCCTCGGGGCAGCCGCGAGCCGGCACGGGCTCGACGTCGGGCTCGCGCGCGCCGCCCTGCGGACCGCCCGCGGACGCCGCCTCGCGCTCGTCGCCTCTGCCATGGCGGTGACCGCCGCGCTCTCGATGTGGATGTCGAACATCGCCGCCGCGGCGATGATGCTCGCCGCCCTGCGCCCGCTCTCCGCCGGTCTGCCCGCGGCCGACCCGCTGCGCCGCGCGCTGCTCCTGGCCGTCGCGCTCGGCGCCGACTTCGGCGGCATGGCGACCCCGATCGGCACCGGGCCGAACGCGATCGCCCTCGGCCACCTCGCCCAGCGCGGCGTGCAGGTGTCCTTCGCCGGCTGGATGGCGATCGGCCTGCCGCTGACGCTCATCGCCCTGGCCCTCAGCCTCGGGCTCCTCGCCTGGCGCTACCGCCTCGCGGGTCGCGTCGATCTCCCGGATCTGCCCGCGGCGCCGCCGAGCGCCGGGGCGCGCTGGGTGGTGGCGATCTTCGTCCTCACCGCCGCGCTGTGGCTGACCGAGCCGCTGCACGGGCTCGGGGCGGCGGCCGTGGCGCTGCTCGCCGCGGCCGCGCTCTTCGCCGCCGGCCTGCTCGGCAAGGACGACCTCGGCCGGATCGACTGGTCGACCCTGATCCTGATCGCGGGGGGTCTGACGCTC
>CAZMML010000568.1:0-3487 GCA_964567335.1 uncultured Nannocystis sp.
CATGCCCAGCTGATCGTGAGCGAGGAAGTGGCGGCTCACGCCAGCGTCGATCTCCCCTTCCAAATCCTCAGCCTCCACGCACTCTTCGCCGTTGTCGCCATCCTCGCCCTCCATTGCCCGCCACCATGGGTGCGCTCCGCCTCGCGCGCGGGGCCCGCGGGCGCGACCCTCACGGCGACCGGGCGGAGCTGGTCGTGCTCCTCGAGGCGGCGCAGGCGGGCATCAAGGCGATGACGGCGCAGCGCGCCGCGGAGGCGGCGTGGCTGGCGGAGGTCGCCAGGGCGGGGTCCGAGCCGATCACCCCGGCGATCCAGCGCGCCGCGAAGATCCCGCCCGCGGCCCTGCCCGCGCTCCAGCGCGCGGCGGAGATGCTGCGCGAGTTCCCGACGATCCGCCTCGAGATCTCGGGCCACACCGACGACCGCGAGGGCCGCTCCCGGGGCGAGCTGGTCGCGATCAGCCGGGCCCGCGCCGAGGCCGTCAAGCGCTACCTCGTCGGGTCGGAGAGGATCCACCCCGACCGGCTCGAGATCCGCCCCGCCGGCCCGGACGAGCCGGTCGACACCAACAAGACCGCGGCGGGCCGGGCCAGGAACCGCCGCGCCGAGTTCACGGTCCTCGTCCAGTGAGCCGCGGCGACTCAGCCGCCGAGCGCGCCCGCGGCGGCGCGCAGGAGCGGCTCGGCGCTGATCGGCGCCCCGGTCGCGCCGATCATCCACTGGTCCGGGGTGATCGCGCCTTGCGAGGCCATACGCTCGAACTCGGCGCCGAGGCTGGTCGCGCCGCGCAGGTGCTCCTCGATCTGGAAGGCGATCAGGTGGCCGAGCGGGTAGTCGGCGAGGTAGAGCGGGTAGCTGATCATGTGGCTGTAGATCCCGAGGAGCGGCGTGCCGCGGCCGCCGAGGACCGGCGCGTAGTAGCGGTCCCAGGTCTCGCGGGCGATCGTCACCACGGCCTCGCGGAGCTCGGCCGGGGTCGCCTCCGGGTGCTCGTACATCCAGTGCCAGGCGGCGACGTCGACGAGGGCGACGCCAGCGATCTCGAAGGTCTGCCAGAAGTCGCTGAGGACGCGCTCGCGCTCGCTGGCGGCGTCGGGGCGGGCGAGGCCGAGGAGCTCGAGGTCGCGGGCCTGGAACACGAAGGCGAGCGCCTCGGTGAAGGCGTTGCCGGGGACGCCCGCGAGGAGGGTGTGGTCGACGGAGTAGAGCGAGAAGACCTGCTCGACGTTGTGGCCGAGCTCGTGGACGGCGATGTTGTAGCCCTTGTAGTCCATGCCGGTCGCGCCCACGCGGGTGCGCAGGTGCGGCTTGTCGCCGCGGCGCAGCGCCTGGAGGGCGTGGCCGGCGCCGCGAGAGGGGTCGACGAGGATCTGTTCGGAGAGCCAGGTGGCGCGCTCGCCCGTGAAGCCGAGGCCGCGGAGGATCCGCGGCATGTCGCGGGCGAAGGCCTCCGGGGTCGGGTACTTGGCGCGGGTCTTGACGTCGAGGTCGGCCTCGGGGAGCCCCGAGTTGGCGCGGAAGCCGGCGTACCAGAGGTCGGCCGGCTCGAGCGGGCGGCCGAGGCGGCGCTGGATCTCGGCGGCGACCCGCGGCACCAGCGGCGAGGTCAGCACCGCCTCGAGCAGCGCCTTGACGCGCGCCTCCGGGAGCTCGCGGCCGAACTCGAAGCTGCGGGCGATCGCGGTCGGGGCGGTCGGGGAGAAGGGGTCCTCGAGGCGAGCGGCGCGGAAGTTGGCTTGCAGGCGCTCGTAGCGGCGGTCGGGCTCGCGGGCGGAGTCCGCCTCGGCCGGACGGGCGGGCGCGTCGGCCTCGACCTCAGCGGCCGGGGCGGCGCTGACCTTGTTGCTGAAAGGGTCCCAGTCGAGGCGCGGGTTGTCGATCACCGCGGCGGGGATCTCCTGCGTGACGATCCGCTCCATGAGGCGGACGATCATCCGCTGCTTGGGCAGGCCCTCGGGATCGGCGTAGCGAGCCTTGAGCTCGTCGCGCAGGTTCCAGTGGCTGATCAGCCGCATGCCCGTGGGGAAGGGCCGCTGGCCCTTGTCGTCGACGAGGTGGTGCATCCAGAGGTTGTATTGCGAGACGTAGAGGTCGGCGGCGGCGCTCGCCTCGGTCTGCGCCTGACGCACCTCGGCGGGGACGCGGCGGCCGAAGCGCATCGCCAGCCGGACCTCGGCCCACTCGCGTCGCGTGTACTTCGGGCCCTGCTCCAGGCGCTCGGCGAGGGTGGTCAGCGGGAAGTTGAGGAGCACGACGAAGCCGACCTTGGCGCGGAAGAGGTCCTCGGCGAGGTGCGCGGTCGGATCGAAGCCGGCGAGCAGCGGGTCGACGGGGAGCAGCGGACCTACGTCGACGTCGCTGGCGCGCCGGACCTCGCGCCCGACCTCATGGAGGTGGCCGTCGATCTGCTCGAAGACCCCCTCGAGCCGGGCGAAGAGGGCGTCGCGGGCCGCGTCGCCCGCGGCGTAGTGCTCGCGCACGAAGGCCGCGAGGTCGCCGTCCTCGGCCCGCCAGAGGGCCGCGACCTGCTTCAGGCCGCGCTCGATCCGCGGGCGCTCGGCCTCGCCGTGGCGGGCGACGAGCTCGGTCGTGAGGGTGCTGAGGTCGAAGGTCGGAGGGCTCACGGGCGGGGTCTCCTGGGCATGCTTCGCGGGCGCGGGCGCCGGTTTGGGCGCGGCCGGACGCGGAGGGGTCCCGCACGCGCACGCGAGGACGAGGAGCAGGGCGGGGAGGGATGAGGGACGGACCAGCACGCGCCGCGAGTGTATGCGAGGTCGCGGGCGTGCGCCTATCGCCGCGCAGCCTGCGGGCGCGGCGAACGCAGGCCGCACCTCAGGGCAGCGCGCGGACGAAGCGGGCGAGGAGGGAGCGGCGGGCGTCGGCGAAGCGGATCGTCAGCTTGGTTCGATCGCCGGCGCCTTCGCAGGCCTCGATGACCCCCTCGCCGAAGGTCGGGTGGGTCACGCGGGCCCCGACCGAGAAGCCGCCGGGCGCCGGCGCGGCGGGTTCGGGCGGACGGAGGAGCTGCAGAAGGAGGCGGCCGGCGTCGTGGTCGCGCTGCCAGAAGTCGCGGGCGCGGTCGATCGGGGTGTCGCCGCGGAGGTCGCGGGCTTGGCGGTCGGCGCCGCGGGCGAGCAGCCTGGCCACGACCTCGTGGGCGCCGACCTGGGCGGCGCGGTGCAGGGGGGTGATGCCGAGGCGATCCGCCGCTCCGGGGTCGACGCGCTCGGCCAGCTCCAGCGCGAGCGGGAGGAGCCCGACCTCGAGCGCGCGCGCGAAGGCCTGCTGGACCGGCGCGCCGCAGGCGAGGAGGACGTCGATCTGGGCCCGGAGCGCGTCGGTCGGGAGCTGGTAGCGGACGTGACGCGGCCACTCGTCGACGCGCTCGGCGAGCTGCTCGGCGAGCTGCTCGGCGCTCGCGCGGGCGGCGAGCAGCTCGAGCGCGGCGGGGTCGCGCGCGCCGGCGAGGGCGGCCCGCAGGTGCTCGG
>CAZMML010000569.1:0-3486 GCA_964567335.1 uncultured Nannocystis sp.
GGCGTCACCGTAGCGGGCGCCGTAGCCGGCGAGGTAGCGGTCGATCCGCTCCTCGAGGTCGCTCGGCAGGACGAGCGCCGGCGGGGCCGGGCGCGCGGCCGTCGGCAGCGCCCCGCCCTGGGTCGCGCCCTGCGTGTCGCTGCGGACCTCGGCGGCGGGGGTCGGATCACCTGTCCGTGAGGACATCCTCGTGGCGACCGCGTAGGCGAGCGTCGCGGCGGCCGCGGCGACCACGAGCCCGGCGGCGAGGCGGGCGCCGCCGGCCGCGATCAGGCGGCCGAGCGGGGCGGAGCGGGGCGCCGCGCCTCGGCTGGCCTTCAGGACACGATCGGCGAAGTCGGCCGGGGGCTCGGCCGGGCGCCATGCCGCGAGGGCGCGCTCCTCGAGGTCGCTGCGGGGCTCATCGTGCACGGTACACCTCCTCCAGGGCGCGGCGCAGGGCGGCGCGCGCGCGGCTCAGGCGCGACTTGACGGTGCCGAGGTCGATCTGCAGGCTGCCTGCGATCTCGGCGTACTCGAGCTCGTGGTACTCGCGCAGCAGGAAGGCGGCGCGGTGCTCGGGCGAGAGGTCGTCGATCGCGGCGCGCAAGGCGGCCGCGAGCTGCCGCCGCTCGGCGTCGGCGTCGGCGGCGCCGCCGGCCGCCGCCGGCTCGTGGACCTCGCTGAGCGGGTGGGCGTCGAGCTTCCGCCGCCGCAGGGCGTCGATAGCGATGCGCGAGGCGATCGTCAGGATCCAGGTGCTCAGGCGGGCGGGGCCGGCGCGATCGAAGGCGGGCAGGGCCCGGAAGACGCGTAAGAAGGTGTCCTGGGCGAGGTCCTCGACGGCGGCGGCGTCCTCGCGGCCGTGGAGCATGCGCGAGAGGATCGCGAAGACGGGCCGTTGATAGCGCTCGACGAGGGCGCGGCGCGCCCGTTCGTCGCCGCGTTGGGCGCGGGCGATCGTCAGCTCGTCGAGCTCGTCAGGGCGCGAGGGGGGCAGGGGTCGGGGCTCCCGCGTGGCGAGGGCGGTCACGCCTGGGTACCACGGACCAGGCGGCGAGAAGTTCCCGCGGCTCGACGCCGGCGCGCACGCGCGCCGGCCCGGCGTTCGTCGCGACTCGGGAACCTGGGGAGGGGTCGCCCGTGCAACGGGGCAGGAGGAGCAAGAACGATATGACGCGGACGAGCGCGGTGTTTGTGGCGGCGGCGCTGGCGATGGGCGCGACCCCGGCGCGGGCCGGCGAGGGCACGATCGACAAGGACGCGATCCGGAAGGTGGTCCGGGCGCACATCGGCGAGGTCCGGACCTGCTATGACGAGGGCCTTCAGCGCGACCCGACGCTGGCGGGGCGGCTCGTGGTGGCCTTCGAGATCACGCCCCAGGGGGCGACCGCGGGGGCGAAGATCGCGGAGTCGACGCTCGCGGATCCGCAGGTCGGCGCCTGCATCGCCGCGGCGGTCGGGCGCTGGGCCTTCCCCGCGCCGCAGGGCGGCTCGGTGTCGGTGAGCTACCCCTTCGTGTTCACCGTCGAATGAATGATCGGCCAGGTCGATCGGGGCAGGGTCTTCGGGTCCGCTTCGGCCGCGAGGAGAGCGCCGAGGAGGGCGCCGAGGAGGGCGCCCCACAGGCCGCCGAGGAGGGCGCCGCACGCGCCCCCGACGAGGGCGCCGCGCAAGGTCGGGGCGCTCTCGCGCGGCTGCTGCGCGCGCGACACGAGCGCCGCGGAGGCCGCCGACGCAGAGGGGTCGGCCGCGCGCGCCCCGCGGTGACACGCGAGGCAGACCGGGACGAGCGCGGTCGCGCGCGGGTGCGGCTGGCAGGCGTCGATCTCCCAGCCGCCCCGGCCGTCGCCCCGCGCGAAGCGAGAGAAGGCGAGCTTGCGCCGGCAGCGGTGGCAGTAGCCCGAGGTCGCGCGGTAGATCGCGCGGAGGGTGTCCTGGTCGAAGGTCATGACGTCGCCTCCCGTAGAGGCGACGGGTGTACGCCCTCTCCTTGATCCTGTGCGGACAAGCCGCTACTGCGCGGCGGCCCTCAAGGCGGCGGCGACGCTGGCCTCCCCGGCGTCCATGGTGGTGAGGAGGGCGTTGCAGGGGACAAAGTCCGAGACGACGATCTGCGACTCCGGCCACTCGCGGAAGCCGATCGTGTCGGTGCGGAGCTGGACCTTGCCGACCCACGGGACGATCTTGGTCGGCGAGGGCCCGGGGCGAGAGACGAGGGCGAGGACGAGGCAGCCGTTGCCGCTCCGCGAGAGCAGGAGGCCCACGGACGCCCCGGCGCAGCCGCCTTGCGGGCAGACGCGCTCGGGTTCGGGTCGGAAGTCGAGCGGCCGACCCGGGAGGTGCTTCTCGACGATCCGCCGCATCTGCTGCTGCAAGGCGGCGGCGAGGTCGCGGTTCTCGTCGACGATCTCGCGCGGGATGATCCGCGGCCACAGGACGGTGACGCCGCCCGCGACGCCCGCCGACTTGGAGACCTGGCGCTCCTCGAGGGTCTCGGGGGCGGAGGCGGGCCGCGTCGCCGCGGGCGCGGCCGTCGGGGAGGGCGTCGCGACTGCGGGCGGCGCGACCGGAGCCGGCCCGGCGGGTTGGGTGGCGGCGAGCGTGGGCTGGGGGGCCGGCGGGGAGGTCTCGGGCGCCTCCGTGTAGACGGGATTACACGCGAGCAGGCCAACAAGGAGGGGGAGAGGACTGCAGACCGTGCGCATGAGCGCAGTGTACTCCACTTGCGAGGGCCCAGAGGGTGGGGGTGTGAGGGAGCGCGATTGGGGGACCCTGCCCCGAGGACCGCCGGAGCGTCGGGCGAGGGGCAGATCGGGCTACAGTCTGCATCGATGCGCCGACCGGTCCTACTCTCGCTCGTGTGCGCGGGTTGTACCTTCGACGCCGAAGGCGTCGGGCTCGCCCCCGGCGTGACCTCGGGGCCGGGGATCACGACGGTCGGGATGGCGATGCCCCTCACCGAGGTGACCCTGGCGAGCGAGAGCGGCGCGCCGACCTCGACCGGCGAGACCGTGGGGTTGTCGGGCTCGGACTCGATGACCGGGGGGATGACGACGACGACGACGACGACGACGACGGACCCCGGGACGACGACGGACCCCGGGACGACGACGGACCCCGGGACCACGACCGTGGCGATGAGCACCGGCTGCGTCGAGGTCCCGGGCTACGTCGACATGGACGGCGACGGCAACGGGGACCCGTCGAAGCCGACGATGGGCTGCGTGGGCGACGCGGGCTTCGCCACGAACAACATCGACTGCAACGACGCGGAGCCGAAGGCCTGGACGGGCAACACCGAGACCTGCGACCAGGTCGACAACGACTGCGACGGCGTGATCGACGAGTACCACCCGAACGGCAACCCGGACTCCTGCAACAACTGCGACTTCAAGACCCGGGACGGGCGCCTGTACTACTTCTGCAACATGAAGAAGCCGTGGCTCGACGCGCGGATCCACTGCAAGTACTTCAAGGTCGACCTCTACATCAACAAGAACGACG
>CAZMML010000570.1:0-3485 GCA_964567335.1 uncultured Nannocystis sp.
CGCGCGGGCTGGCGGCTCCGCCTCGTCCGCGCCGGTCATCAGGGAGCCGAGCGCGACGATCACACCCGCGGACGCGCGTCCACGCGACGCGCCGGCGGGAGGTGACGCGACCATCGCCCTACACTATGCGCGGCGCGCGGCGCGTCAAGGGCCTTCGCTACGAGCGCCGAGGCCGCCGACGAGCACGTCGACCACGCGCTCGAGCCAGGCCGGCGTCGGCGGCTCTCCCTCGAGGAAGGCGCGGTGGAGCAGCGCGCCGACCAGCAGCGAGAGGACGACCCTGGGGTCGACCTCCGCGCGCCACTCGCCGCGGGCGCACGCGCGCTGGACCATCGCGGCCGCCGGTCCGCTGGCGCTCTCCTCGAGGTGTCGACGGGCCTCGCTCGAGAGGGTCGGCGCGGCCCCCTCGGCGAAGATCGCCCGCGTGAGCGCCCGCCCCGCGGGCTCGGCGAGGAACACGGCGACGCTCTCGCCGAGGGCGACGAGGTCACCGCGGAGCGAGCCGGTGTCGCGCTGCTGGGTCGAGAGGTGGCCGAGGGCTCGCGCCAGGGCGGCTGCCACGAGGGCCTCGCGCGTCGGCCAGCGCCGGTAGACGCTGGTCTTGTTGACCTCGGCCGCGCGGGCGATGCGGTCGACGCGGAGCCCCGTCATGCCGACGGCCGCGAATTCCTCGAGGGCCCGCTCGAGGACCGCCGCGGCGATCGGCTCGCCGCGGGGCCGACCCACGTCGCGTCGCCGCGCCGTCTTGCGGGCGCCCGTCTTGGTCGTCCTGGCCACCGCCGGAGGGTATCAGAGCCCGTCGGGCGCTGGTTTGACATTGCAACACAAAGTTGCAATGATGCCGGGACATGGAAGCGATCGCCGAGCCGCTCCTCGTCCTGCTCCAGTCCACGCTGGTCCAGGTCGGGGGCTACTTCGCGGTCGTCGGCGCGCTCTTCCTGATCGTGTGGGTGTGGGGGGCGCGGCGCTTCGCGGCGCGGCGGATCCAGCCGCGGAAGCGCTTCGACCGCGCGCAGCTCCGACACGAGCTCCTGCACACGCTCGTCACCTTCCTCGTGGGCACCCTCAGCGCGGGCGCGGTGGTCGTGCTGCACGCGATGGGTCGCACGAGCCTGGTCGACGAGGTCGGGCCGGGTCAGGCGCTCGCGTGGGTGGTCGGGCTCGTCGTCTGGAGCGACGCGTGGTTTTACGGCTGGCACCGCCTGCTGCATACGCCCTGGCTCTTCCGCCGGGTCCACGCGGTGCACCATCGGAGCGTCGACGTGAACCCTTTCTCGTCGTACTCCTTCCACGCCTGCGAGAGCCTGCTGCTCGGGGTCTGGGTGGTCCCGGTCGCGCTCCTCGTGCCGGTGCCGCTGCCGGCGCTGGCGATCGTCCAGGTGGTCGGGCTGCTCAACAACGTCAACAGCCACCTCGGCTACGAGTTCCTGCCGCGCTGGTGGATCAAGGTCCCGCCCTTCGCGTGGTCCTCGTCGGCGACCTATCACAACCTCCATCACCAGAAGTTCCGCGGCAACTACGGGCTCTTCTTCCGGTTCTGGGATCGCGTCCTCGGCACGGAGCTCCCGGGCTACGAGGCGGCGTTCCTCGAGCGGGGTCGCGCCGAGGAGTAGGAGCGCGCCTGCGCTTTCCTCACGCGAGGGGGGCGATCGTCGCGCGCGCGGCGGTCACCTCTTCGGGTGGAGGTGACGATGGAGCGCTCGACATCGAAGGACGAGGCCGGGATCGTGCCGCGCTGGGGGCGGAGGGCGGCGATCTTCCTGGCGGTGGGGCTGCTGGCCTTCGCGCTCCACCGCTACATCGCCGGCTTCGACCGGCACGTCCACTACGTGCGCTACATCGCCGAGGAGTTCGCCAGCGTGCAGCTGCCGGTGATCCGGTCGTACCCGCTCTCGGAGCACCTCCACCGGCTCGGCGGTTCGGTGCTGGTGCTGGCGGGGCTGCTGCAATTCTCGGAGCGGCTCCGGCGCGGGCGACCGGCGCTGCACCGGGCGTTCGGACGGGTGTACGTGGCGCTGGCGCTGCTCGCCGCGTGTTCAGGGATCTACATGGGGATGGCGCACCCCTTCGGCGGGATCAGCGAGGCGATCCCGAGCGTGGTCTTCGGGGTGGCGTTGATCGCCGTGACGACGGTGGCGCTGGCGCTGGTGCTCCGGCGCCGCTTCGCCGCCCACCGTGAGTGGATGATCCGCTCCTACGCGATCGCGCTGGGGCCGATGATGGTGCGGATCGTGTACGTGCCGATGTGGATGGTGATGGGGATCCCCGAGCAGACGACGATCGGGCTCTCGTTCTGGCTCGGCTGGCTCATCAACATCGCGATCGCCGAGGTGTGGATCCGTCGGCGCCGTCAGGGCTGAAAGGCCAGGTCAGGAGCGCATCTCGGCGAGGCCCTCGGCGAGCGAGACGCGGCCGACGTAGCCGAGCTCGCGGCGGGCGCGGGCGTCGTCGACGGTGACCTCGGTGCCGAAGGCCGCGATCGCGCCGCGCGAGACGGGCGGCGGAGTGGTGCGCCCGAGGAGGCGCCAGACGCCCTCGCAGAGGGCGGCGGCGGCGCGGGCGAGCGGGAGCGGGATCTGGCGCCCGCCGGGATCGAGGCCCTGGGTGGCGAGGAGGTCGGTGAGGAAGCCGCGGAGCTCGACCGGCGGGCCGTCGGTGAGGAAGTAGATCGCGCCGGGCTGCCCGCGCTCGCCGGCGAGGAGGAGGCCCTCGACGACGGTGCGCACGTGGCAGGTCGAGGTGCGCTGGCGGCCGTCGCCGAGCCACGCGAAGCGACCCGAGCGCACGGCGGCGGCGATCTGCGGCAAGAGGGAGGTGTCGCCGCGGCCCCAGATCAGGCGCGGACGGACGACGACGCAGTCGATGCCGCGAGCGGCGAGGACCCGGCGCTCGGCCTCGGCCTTGGTGGCGGCGTACATGCTCAGCGGCCTCGCGGCGTAGGGGCAGGTCTCGTCGACCATGCGCACGGGCTGCCCGCCGCAGAGGACGGCCTCGGTGCTGACGTGGACGAGCCGCGGGACGCGGGCGGCGAGCGCGGCGGCGAGGACGCGCTCGGTGCCGGTGACGTTGATCCGGACGAAGTCGGCGAGCGGACCCCACTCCTGGACGTGGGCGGCGACGTGGGCGACGAGGTCGCAGTCTCGCATGCCGCGGGCGAGCGCCTGCTCGTCGTCGAGGTCGCCGCGGACGACCTCCGCGCCGAGCGCGGCGCACGTGTCGGCGGCGGCGTCGGAGCGGGCGAGGGCGCGGGCGGGGATGCCGCGGCGGCGGAGCTCGTCGAGGAGGGCGCGACCGACGAAGCCAGAGCCGCCGGTGACAAAGACGCGTCGCATGCGGCGGCGTCTACCGCGAAGACGGAGGGGGATCAAGGCGCGGGCTGGGTGTGCGAAGTCCCTCGCGTCCGGAGGGCCCAGGCGCTAGGCTAGGGCCGTGACCTTCGACGAGCAGGCGCTTCTGAAGGCGTGGCAGGGGGGCGACGAGCGGGC
>CAZMML010000571.1:0-3483 GCA_964567335.1 uncultured Nannocystis sp.
GCCGTCGGCGGGGTACTCGGCGACGCCGAGCGAGAGGGTGACGCGGAAGGGGCCCTGGTCGCTCGTCATGGTCTGGGCGGCGACGTCCTCGCGCAGCTTGTTGGCGAAGACGGCGGCGCCCTCGGCGTCGGTGTCGGGTAGCACGAGGACGAACTCCTCGCCGCCGTAGCGGGCGACGACGTCGACCTTGCGCGCGCGGCCGGCGAAGACGGCGGCGACCCGCTTGAGGACGGCGTCGCCGACGGGGTGACCGTAGGTGTCGTTGACCTTCTTGAAGTGGTCGATGTCGGTGAGGATCAGGGAGAACTTGCGGCCGGTCCGCTCGGCGAGCGCGTGGACCTGGGCGAGGCGCTCCTGGAAGGCGCGGTGGTTGGTCAGGCCGGTGAGGCCGTCGGTGGTCGCGCGCTCCTCCATGGCGCGGTACATCCGCGCGTTCTGGAGGCCGACGCTGAGCTGGTTGGTGAGGACGCGCAGGACCTCGCGGGTGGCGCGCGGGAAGCTGCGCTCGCGCGCGGCGGCGAGGGTGAGCGTGCCGAGGACGCGGTCACCGTGGAGCAGCGGGAGGACGAGGACGCTCTGGGCTGGGCGGAGGCGGGTGTGGACGTCGAAGACGACGGTCTCGGGCTCGATCCGCTCGTCGGCGGCGGGCATGAGGTGGCGGTTCTTGACGGCCATGGCGACGAGGCCGGCGCCGTGGTCGAAGGTGCGGCCCTGCAGGGCGCCCTCGAGCTCGCGCCAGGCGGCGCCGAACTCGGGGTCCTGAGCGCCAGGGATGTCGGCGGTGAGGACCCGGTGGACGCCGGCGAGCTCGTCGTAGGCGGCGATCACGGCGAGGTCGTAGGCGGCGATCGACCGGATCGCGTCGAAGCTCTTGCTGTAGAGCGCGTCGAGGTCGAGGGCGCCGCTGAGGAGCTCGCTGGCGCGGTAGAGCTGCTCGTGCTCGGCGCGGCTGCGCATGGCGGCGAAGAAGGCCCGCTCGTGCTCGACGGTCCGCTGCAGGTGCTGCGCGGCGGCGACGAGGCGCTCCTGCTCGGCGGGGGTGAAGGGGCGCTCGCCGAGGCGGTCGGCGCAGAGGACGGCGACGAGGCGCTCGCCGCGGACGACGGGGACGGCGCAGAGATCGGTGACCGGAGCGGCGACGCGGTAGTAGGGCGGGAGGTGCTTGTCGGACATGTTCTTGAGGACAAGCACCTTGGGGCTGCGGAGGAGGCCGGCGAGGACGCCCGGGCTCGGGAGCTCAGGGCCGGAGCGGAGGGCGGCGGGGTCGCCCGCGGCGCCCTTGAGCGCGAGCTCCCCCTCGGAGACCCACAGGAGCGCGCAGGTGTGGAGGCCGAGGTCGCCGCGGACGAGCTCGAGGCTGAAGGCGACCTGCTCGTGGATCGCCTGGACGGCCGCGCGCGCGAGCTGGAGCTCGTCGGCCTCGCGGGCGCGGCGGGTCGGGGTGGCGGGGGCGATCAGGCGGAAGTCGCGGGCGTCCTGGCGGACCCGGGCGAGGTCGTCGGCGAGTCGCTGGTCGTGCTCGCCGCGGAGGCGGCGGACGAGGGCGCCGAGGATCACGAGGTTGCCGGCGGCGAAGAAGGCGACGTAGCTGAGGTGGAACGCGACCTTGGCGCCCTGGCCGGGTCCGGAGGAGAGGCCGACGAGGATCTCCAGCAGGGCGATCGCGCCGAGCCAGACGCCGGCGATCCAGCGCTCGCGATGGAGCAGGAGGAGGAAGGAGGCGAGGGCGTAGACGAGGGGGTGGGCGGGGCTCTGGAGGCCGCCGCTGACGGCGATCAGGAGGTAGGTCCCGGTGATCAGCAGGAGGCCGAGCTCGAGCTCGTGCGCGGGGGCGTAGGTGGTGCTCGAGGGGCGGAGCTCGCGGACGAGGGCGCGGACGAGGGTGGCCGCGAAGAGGGCGAGGACGAGGCCGAGGGCGAGGCTGCCGCGCTCGTAGGCGGCGGGGGAGGCGGCGCCGACCGCGAGGACGACCCAGGTGGCGAGCAGGACGAGGAGGCTCCACCGCTCGCGTGCGCGGAGGCCGAGGTCGTGGAGGGTGCGGGTCAAGGTCGTCATGGGGCGCTCGGCTCGTCGCGGCGGATCTCGAAGACGACCTCACCTGGCCGGATCAGGTTGAGATCCTCGCGGGCGATCCGCGCGACCTCGGCGGGGTCGCGCTTGAGGGCGGCGATCTCGGCCTGGAGGGCGGCGATCTCGTCGCGGAGGCGGTCGTTGCTGCGGCGCAGGCTGGCGTGCTCTCGCTCGACGCGCGAGAGGTCCTCGTCGCCGCCGCCGCTGGCGATGTGCTGCGGCAGGTAGGCGATCGCGAACGCGAGCAGCGCGGCGAGCAAGATCCGGTTGACCCACTGCACAGGGGCCCCGACCTTAGTCGCGGGCCGCAGGAGGGCAAGAATCCGGCGATCTCCCCCGCGCGGGCGCGCGAGCCTGCGCAGGCGTACAGTGCGAGCTCAGCCGGCGCTGAGGAGGACGACGGGGCAGGGGGCGTTCTTGAGGACGTTCTCGACGCGGTGGCCGAAGAAGGCGCGGGCGGAGACGGCGCGGAGGCTGCTGCCGAGGACGACGAGGTCATAGTTGCCCTCGCTCGCGAGGCGGACGATGTCCTCCTCTGGTTTGGCGCCCTCGAGCACGAGGGTGTCGACGGCGGCGCCGAGCTTGCGCGCGCGCTCGGCCTCGCGGGCGACGATCTGCCCGCCGAACTCGTGCGGGCGGGCGGTGTCGACGTCGTTGGAGTTGGTGCGGGCGATGTGGAGGATCGTGACGACGGCGTGGGTGCTGGCGCCGAGGACGGCGGCGAGCTCGACGGCGTTCTTGCTGTACTCGGTGCCGACGGTGGGGACGAGGATCTTCTTCGGCGACCACAGGCGGTAGAGCTGCGGCTTGCCGTCGGCGTCGCGCGGCGCGGGCTCGCGGACGATCAGGGCGGGGCAGGGGGCCTTGTGGATGATGCGGTCCGCCATCGGTCCGAAGAGGCCTTGCGTCCCGCGGTGGGTCTCGCCGAGGACCAGGAGCTCGTAGTCGCGGGCGGCCTCGGCGAGGACCTGCTCGGCTGGGTCAGGGTCGGTGATCAGCTTCAGCTCGGGCCGCGAGCCCTTGAGGAGGCGGAGCGGGCGGGCGATCCGCTCGAGCGCGCGGGAGCCGACGGCGCTGTAGCGGCGGGCGCGGCGGCTCCAGAACTTCCACCACGGGGCGCGCACGGCCTGCGGGCGGGCGTAGAGCGCGGTCGCCTCGATCGGCTGCTCGTGGCTGAGGTAGCCGATCACCTGGGCCGGGAGGTCGACGCTGTGGGCGTTGCGCGTCACGAGCAGGACGCGGCGGATCTGGCGGATGAAGCTGCTGGCGGCGATCGCCTCGGCCTCGAGGCGCTTGGCCTCGCTCTCGCCCATCTTCACGCGAGAGAGGGCCCAGCGGAGCATCGGCGGAGCCATCAGGGAGGTGACGATCGCGACCATGACGATGATCGAGTACAGCTCGATCGTCAGGATC
>CAZMML010000572.1:0-3481 GCA_964567335.1 uncultured Nannocystis sp.
AGCGCGAGCAGGGCGTCCCGGAGCGAGCGCAGCTCGATCGCGACGGCGACGAGGATCAGGAGCGCGGCCCAGATCGCGGCGCGGCGGAAGTCGACCATGATCATCGACGCGTGGAGGTCGATGTTGACGGCCAGCCCCGAGACCTCGGGTACGAGCCCGGACACGGCGTCGAGGAAGCGAACCGCCTTCTCGTGGTTGTAGGGCGACTCGCGGGGAACGACGAAGAGCGCGAGCCCCTCGCCCTCGCGGGCCGCGAAGCGGTCGCGGAAGAGCGGCGGGAGGTCACCCGCCCGATACTCGCCGCGCGCGGCGACGGCGGCGGCCGTGGTCCACGCGCGCCCGAGGAGGTCGGCGAGCGCGGGTTCGACGGCGGCGAGGCGGGTCTTCAGCGCGTCGTCGCCGCCCTCCAGGCGGCGCTGCAGGCCGCGGAAGGCGCCGAGCGCCTCGTCGGCGGGGGCGGTCGGCTGCCCGCCCTGCTCGAGGGCGAAGCGGACCTCGTCGAGGGCGTCGACGATCGCCTTGACCTTCGGGCTCAGCTCCTCGGGCTTGGTGGCGCGCGCGGCGAGCTTGCGGAAGTCGGGGGCCGGGCCGAGCTTCGCCAGGCCGGCGCGGAGGGCGGCGAGGCGGGGCGGGTCGAGGGGCGGCAGGAGGTCGGTCGCGGTCTGCACGCCCGCGACCTCGGGGAGGGCGCGGAGCTTGGCGGTCAGGTCGCGGGCCTCGTCGACCGAGTCGGCGGCGACGTTGGCGTAGACGGGGCTGAGCAGGGGATCGGGCTCGAGCGCGTCGAGGGCGAGCACGCCCTCGTGGCCGGGCGGGAGGAAGTCGAAGTAGCGGCCGTTGAAGTCGATTCGCGTGAGCCCCCAGGCGCCGAGGCCGGCCGCGCCCACGCCGAGGACCAGCAGGACGACGCGGGCGCGCGAGACCAGCGCCACGAGGGCGCGCATGCCCGGCGGCTCGCGGCGGACCGCGGCGAGCCCGGTGTGCCCGGCGATCGCCAGCAGGGAGGGCAGGGCGAGGAGGGTCGTGAGGACGACGAAGAGGAGGCCGAGGATCGTGATCACCCCGAGCTCGGCGAAGGCGGTGAAGCGCGAGTTCAGGGTGGTGATGAAGGCGAGGACCGTGACCAGCGCGCCGACCACGATCGCCGGGCCGGTGTGGGTGACGGCGCCGCGGATCGCGGCGGAGACGTCGTCGCCGCCGCGGCGTTGCTCGTTGAAGCGGTGCAGCATGTGCACGCCGAAGTCGATGCCGAGGCCGAGCAGGACCGCGACGAAGCTCGAGGTCACCAGGTTGAGGTGGCCGTAGATCAGGTAGACGCCCCCGAGGGTGATCGCCACGCCGCCGAGCAGCGGGGTGAGGCTCAGCAGGGTCTGCCGGAAGGAGCGGAACATGCCGAGGCAGAGCAGGAGGATCGCGAGGCCGGAGATCAGGCTCGAGCGGAAGAGGCCGCGGGTGACGAGGCGCTGCTCCTCGACCGCGAAGGCCGGCAGGCCGGTGAGGTCGGCGCGCATCCCGGGCGGCCCGGCGGCGACGGCCGCGTCGCGGATCTCCTTGATCCGCTGGATCACCGGCGCGATGTCGGATACCTCCTCGCCGCCGAACTCGGGGAACACGCTGACGACGCGGTGCAGGCCGTCGGCGGTGACGATGTAGCCGGCCTCGTCCTGGCCGCGCGTCGGCGCCTGGGTCGCCTGCTCGGCGATCGCCTTGGAGAGCACGTCCTCGCCCGCGAGGTAGGCGTCGAAGGTGCCGGCGACGCGGGCGAGCCCGCGGAGCCCCTCGGCGGCGCGCGCGGGGTCCTGCGGCGGGGCGTCGCCGTCGAGGCCGGCCTGGAGCTGGCCCTCGATCGCGCCGAGCCAGGCGGGCAGGCCGCCCTCGACCAGGGGCCCGGCGGCGATGTCCGGTGGGAGTCCGCCTGTCACTTCGGCCAGGAGCTCGGGGCGCTGGAAGAAGAGCACCTCGGCGACCTCGGCGGGCCCCACCTTCGCCAGGACGCGGCCGTGGAAGAGCGGGTCGGCCTCGAGCCCGCGGGTCAGACGGTCGACCAGGGCGCGCTGCTCCGCGGCGTCGCCGCCCGAGAGCACGAGCACGGGCGCGTCCGGGTTGCCGAAGCGTTCGAAGAAGCGGAGCATCCGCGCCTGCTCGGGGTTGTCGTCGGCGACGAGCCCGTAGCGCGAGGTGAGCACCGTGATCCGCGGAGCCAGGGCCGCGGAGCCGGCGACGAGGAGCCCGAGCAGGGCCAGCACGACGCCGGGCCGCCTCAGACAGAGGTTTGCCAGGCTGGAGAAGATCCGGCGCGGGAGTGGTTCAGCCATCGGGCGGTGCCCTGAGCTATACCCAGGCGGCGAGGGGCGCGACAACCCCGCGGTGAGCCTGGGTGGGCGAGTGGGCGCGCATGTGATGCGCAGCACACTTTCGCACGCCCGATCCTGGATCTAAGCTCATGTCGTGCTCCCTGACCTCCGCGCCTCCTGCCTCGGGATCTTCCTGATACTCGCGGTCGCCTGTAGCTTTGGCGCTGGTGATCGCGCGGCGATTGTGGCGCTGCTCCGGGCCCAGGAGGCGGCGTGGAACCGCGGAGATCTCGAAGCCTTCCTGCGCGCGTACGAACCCAGTGAGGCGCTGGTCTTCACCTCCGGCGGCGCGGTCCAGCGGGGATTCGCGGCGACCCGGTCCCGCTACCTCGCCCGCTACAAGGGGGCGCAGGAGGCGATGGGGCGGCTCACGCTGGAGGTGCTCGACGTCCGCGCGCTCGGCCGCGACGGTGCCGTAGTGCTCGGCCGCTGGATGCTCACCGCCACGCCCAACGCTGGTGGGGGGGTCTTCACGCTCGCGCTCGTGCGGGACGCGGCGGGCTGGAAGATCGTCCACGACCACACCTCGGCGGACGCCCCAGGCCCGTGAAAAGCGGCTATAGTCTCAAACCAGTCCAAGTTCTCCGTCTTCGCGCGGGAGTGTGGCAATGCGACGCGTCTCGAGTCTTCTTTCTTTGGCTTCTCTGGGTCTCTTCGTCGGCTGCGGTGACAATGGGGATACCTCCATGTCCGCGACCACCAGTACCACCACGATGACGTCGATCACGACGATCAACACGTCGACCGACGGCTCATCTGGGTCGATGGGTTCGGCGTCCGAGTCGGCGACGGTGACGCCGACCGAGCCGACGGGCGGCTCCATGGGGATGACCGAGTCGGGCGGGACGATGAGCACCACCGACACGACCGGCATGGTCTCGGTCTCCTCCACGGGCACCTCCATGGCCTCGATGACGATGGGCTCGACCAGCACCAGCACGACCGACGACACGACGATGGCGACGCCCTGCGAGGAGCTGATGGTCACCCTGATGCCGGTGCGGCCCCACGCCATGCTGACCCTCGACAAGTCGGGGTCGATGCTCCAGCTCTGGGACCACGACGCGAACGTGAACACGCCCACCGTCACCCGCTGGTTTAGCCTCTGGGCGGTCGTGGATCAGATC
>CAZMML010000573.1:0-3478 GCA_964567335.1 uncultured Nannocystis sp.
AGGTCGGCACCGGCGACCGCAGCGAGAAGATCCGCACCTACAACTTCCCGCAGGACCGCGTCAGCGACCACCGGATCGGCCTGACGCGCCACGCGATCGCCGACTTCATGGACGGGGGCATCGACGACGTCGTCGCCGCGCTCCGCGCGCGCGCCGACGCCGACCGCCTCGCCGAGGTCCAGGGGCAGTGACACCATGAAGCGCTCCGTTCAGGTCGAGATCGCCGGGCAGACCCTCACGATCCGCAGCGACGAGGGGCCCGAGTACGTCCAGCAGCTCGCCGACTTCGTCGACGGTCACCTCCAGCTCCTCAGCGGCGGCAAGCGCCCGACCGCCCAGAGCGCCCAGCGGATCGCCCTGCTCGTGGCGATGCAGATCGCCGACGAGCTCTTCCGCGAGAAGGACCTCCACCAGCGCTTCCGTCGCAAGGTCCACGAGCGCTTGCTCCGGATCCGCGGCGCGCTCGATCACCACGAGCAACGGCTGATCGCCGCCGAGGCCGCGCTCGCCGAGGCCCCCGCGGCCGACGAAACACGCGGCCTCGACCCATGAACCGCCCCTCGCCCACCTCCTCCGCCCTGCGCGCCCTCGTCGAGCGCGGCCTCTTTGACCAGGCCAGCGACCTCGCGGCCCTCGACGCCGCCCTCGCGGCCGGCATGGTCACCTTCTACGTCGGCTACGATCCGACCGCCTCCTCGCTGCACGTCGGGCACCTGGTCCAGGTCATGGCCATGCGCGCGCTCCAGCGCTGCGGCCACCGCCCGATCGTCGTCGTCGGCGGCGGCACCGCCATGGTCGGCGACCCCTCCGGCAAGAGCGAGACCCGCAAGCTCCTCAGCGCCGAGGAGATCGCCGCCAACGCCGCCGCGCTCCGGCGCCAGCTCGGTCACTTCCTCCACTTCGACACCGGCGCCGCCAACGACGCGATCCTGCTCGACAACGCGGACTGGCTGCTGCCTCTGCGCTACATCGAGTTCCTGCGCGACGTCGGCCGCCACTTCACCGTCAACCGCATGATCGCGGTCAAGACCTACCGCGACCGCCTCGACGCCGAGCTCCCGCTCAGCTTCCTCGAGTTCAACTACCAGCTCTTCCAGGCCTACGACTTCCTGCACCTCTTCCGCGCCCACGGCTGCACCCTGCAGTTCGGCGGCAGCGACCAGTGGGGCAACATGGTCGCCGGCATCGAGCTGATCCGGCGCATGACCCCCGAGGGTCAGCCCGGCGAGGCCCACTGCCTCACCCTCCCGCTGCTGACCACCGCCGACGGCAAGAAGATGGGCAAGACCGAGCGCGGCGCGGTCTGGCTCGACCCCGACCGCCTCTCGCCCTTCGAGTACTACCAGTTCTGGATCAGCCGCGACGACCGCGACCTCCCGCGCCTGCTGCGGACCTTCACCGACCTGCCCGTCGCCGAGATCGACCGCCTCTGCGCCGCCGAGGGCGCCGCGCTCAACGCCGCCAAGGCCCGGCTCGCGCGCGAGGCGACCACCTTGCTGCACGGACAGGACGCCGCGGACATGGCCCAAAAGGCGAGCGAGCAGGCCTTCGGCGGGGGAGACGACTGGAGCGCCGTCCCCGAGGTCGTCCTCGAGGCCGCGGAGCTGCGCCTCGTCGACCTCGTCACCCGCCCCGAGATCGACGCCTTCAAGTCCAAGCGGGAGGCGCGGGAGCGGATCGCCGCCGGCGCGGTCAAGCTCGGCGGCGAGCCCTGCACCGACCCGAACCACGCCCTGACCCCGGCCCTCTGCGCGCCCCCCGGCCTGCGCCTCCAGGCCGGCAAGAAGTCGCGCTTCCGCGTGATCCTCCGCGCCGCCGAGCCTCACTGAGGGATCGGCGGCGGCGGCTGGAAGCCCTGCACGATGTACACCTTGTCGGTCCCGACGCCCCACGTGAGGAAGAGGAAGTCGCCGGTGAGCGGCTCGAAGTACGCGCCCCAGGGCCGCGGGAACACCGTGAAGAAGTCCTTGCGCGTCGCCGGCTTCGGATCGCCGGCGGCGTCGACCTCGTGGACCCCGACCTTGTTCACCGACCACTCGGACACGATCACGTGGTCGACCATGAAGCCCGGCGACCCGCTCGGCACGTAGGCGAAGCCCCCGGGCCCGTTCGGGATCGTCGCCGTCAGCTTCGCGTTGGAGAGCGTGTAGAGCTCGCCGTTCGGGGTGCGGTCCAGGTGGTACCACTTGCCGCCGGACCAGGTCACGATCCGCATGTCGCCCTCGTCGACGTAGCCCGGCGGCACGAAGCCGAGGCCGCTCACCGAGCTCTCGACCCCGAGCCCGCCGAGGTTCGTCGTCTGCGCCGGCGCCATCTGGCCCGGGAGGAGCTGGCTGATCTGGTTCACGGGCCAGGCGGTGTAGAACATCAGGCCCGACTTGATCAGCACCAGGTTCGCGTCCACGTAGGGCGTGTTCGCCACCACCTTCGAGGTCCCCTTGAACGCGACGATGTGGTCGCAATTGCCGCGGATCACGTCGACCGCGTAGATCTTCCCCGACGGCGCCTCGGACTCCGCCGCGATCAGCAGCACGTTCGGGTCCTCGTTCGAGATCACGCATCCGCCGAGGCGCGCCCCCGGCGCGACCCCAGGCACCGGCCCGAGCTCGAAGGTCTTGTACGCGTCAGCGAAGGCCGGCGCGAGCTGGACCTCCGGACCCGCGGGCATCGGCGGGAGATCGTCGCACACCACCATCCCGCCGCTCGAGCTCCCCGTGCCGCTCGACGACGAGCTCCCCGTGCTCCCTGTGCTCCCCCCCGTGCTCCCCGACGACGAGCCGCCCGTGCTCCCCGTGCTCCCGGACGACGTGGTCGAGTCCGTCGCGCCGGCGCTCGTGCTCCCGACCGTCCCCGTGTCGACCACCCCCATCGTCGACGAGCCGACGCCCGTCGACCCCTCGGTCGGGTCGCCCGACGAGCTCGTCGTCACGTCGACCGCCGTCGTCGCCGTGCCCGAGGTCCCCGGCGTCGTGCTCGTCGGCCCCGCCGACGTCGAGGGCCCGCCCGTCCCTGTCGTCATCTCCCCGCCGTCGGGGCACCCCCCCGCCGCCACCGCGAACCCCAACCACCATCCGAGACCATGCCGCATCTCACCACCATACCCGCGGCCCGCCGGCCGCCTGCCTACCAGTCGTCGCGGAAGCGCAGCACCAGGTCGCGGACGCGGCGGTAGAGCGTCGCGGTCGCGCGCACGTCGCCGCGGTTGTAGGAGGCGATGGCCGCGATCTCGCCGCGCGCGTACGCGGGCGCGACCTCGGCCCCGGACATCGCCCCCTTCGGGCTCTCGACCCCCAGCGCCCAGCACACCGCGTCGAGCGACGCCGGTCCGAACGAGCGCCCGGTGCTGATCATCTTGAGCAGGTCGAGGTGAGGCCGGACGCTGTAGGGGCTCCCGAGCAGATCCACCCGCGCCGGGACCCCGAAGATCAGGCTGCGCCCGATCAAGAAGGGCACGTCGAAGCCGCGTCCGTTGTAGCTC
>CAZMML010000574.1:0-3477 GCA_964567335.1 uncultured Nannocystis sp.
AGGGCTTGACCTCGACCTTGCCGGCGGTGCTGTAGCCGTGGCTGCCGCCGACGTACATGAGCTCGGCGGCGGCGGGCGGGAGGACGAAGGAGCCGGGGGTGGAGGCGCGGACGAGGTAGGTGGCGACGACGCGCTCGCCCCAGACGCGGTCGAAGTAGACGTGGACGCGGTCGTCGCGGAGCTCGACGTAGCTGGCGTCGCTGCCGCCCCAGCGGAGGGCGTCGGCGAAGGGGTGCTCGCTGGAGAGCTCGGGGGCGCGGGCGACGGTCCAGAGGTCGGGCTGGATCGGCTCGAAGCCGGCGGGGAGGCGGTCGGTGAAGGCGAGGTAGTTGATCTGGCCGGAGTCGAGGTCGCCGACCGGGAGGGTGGCGAGGAGGGCGACGCGGAGGACCTGGCCGGCCTTGAGGCTGGCGAGATCGACGGGCCCGCCGCGGCCGTCGGTGATCACGCGGTAGATGTCGGGGCCGGCCTTGGCGCTGGTGGCGACGAGGCCTTGGGCGTCGTCGAGCGGGCGCTTCCAGGCGCCCTCGACCATGAAGGCGATCGCGGCCTTGCTGTCGCTGGTGAGGGTGAGCTGGGCCTTCTTGCCGCGGAGGTCGGCGACGGGGATCTTGAACTCGCGTGAGCCGGAGCCGAGCTCCTGCGCGGTGGTCAGCGGGGAGCCGTCGAGGGAGACGACGACGGTGGCGCCGTCCGTGGGCTGGTTCTTGAGCTGCTCGGCGAGGGCCATGAGCGAGAAGGCGGTCGCCTGCGTGGTGTAGCTGTCGGTGGTGCCAGAGAGCTCGCGGGTGAGGGTGACCTTGAGCGCAGAGGTCGGGCGCAGTCGGCCGAGGGCGATGACGGTCTGCGCCTTGGTGCGGGTCGGCGAGCCGTAGTAGTAGAAGTCGCGGTAGCCGGGCTCCTTGACGAGCTTGCCGGTCGCGTCGAAGCCGGCCTCGACCTCGTCGAGGAGCTGCGTGACGCGGTCCTCCTGGCCGGGGAGGCGGCTGAGGGCGATCGCAAGGCTGGCGAGGCCGAAGATGCCCATGTGCTGCTTGCGGTCGAAGAGCGGGTCGGCGGCGCTTGCCGGGAATTCGCCGAGCTCGGAGAGGGTGTGGGCGATCGCGGCCTGGACCTCGGCCTCGACGCCGTCGCTCAGGAGATGGTCCTTGAGGTAGGTGACGACGCCCTCGAGGAGGCCGTCGGGGAGGTGGAGGCCGGCGGCCTTGGCGGCGACGAGGGCGCGGACGCCGTAGGCGGTGCCGTAGACGTTGGGGGTGGAGTCGCCGGGCCAGTAGCCGAGGCCGCCCGAGGAGGTGCGCATGCTCGCGAGGCGCTTGAGGCCGACCTGGATCCGCTTGTCGAGCTCGTCCTGGGGCATGCCGGTGACGCCGATCCGCGGGAAGATGTCGCGGGCGGCGAGGAGCGGGAGGGTGCTCGAGGTGGTCTGCTCGACGCAGCCGTGGGGGTAGTCGAGGAGGTAGCGGAGCCGCGCGCCGAGCTCGGGCCAGAGGTGCTGACCGACGAGGACGCTGACGTGGTCCTTGTCGCCGCGCCCGACCATGACGCCGGCGGGGATCTCGAGGGAGACGGCCTGAGAGCCGACGAAGGCGCCGTCGAGGTGCGGGCGCTCGGGCAGGCCAGGGACGTCGACGGGGATCGTCGACTCGACGGCGTCGCGGACGGCGCCGCCGCCGTCGCGGACGCTGAAGTTGAGCTTGAGGTCGCCGGGGGCGGTGGGGGCGAGCGGGAAGCCGACGCGCTGGTGGCCCTGCGGGGGGATCGTGAGCGCCTGGGTGGCGTCGTTCATGGCGACGCTGGCGCTGAGCGGGAAGTCGGTGTTGTTGTGGACCATCGCCGCGGCCTCGAAGTTGTCGCCGGTGGCGGCGAAGCGCGGGACGATCGGGATCATCATGACGGGCCGGCGGACGGTGAAGTCGCTCTCGACGGCGGCGCCCTTGCCCTTCTTGTCGATGATGACCGCCATCATGCGGAAGCGCGTCAAGTTGTCGGGGAGCGTGAACTTGACGGAGGCGCGGCCCTTGGCGTCGGTGCGGAGGTCGGGCTTCCAGAAGGCGGTCTGGACGACGTTCTTGCGGGTGTTGGTGACGGAGGCGCTGGCGTCGCCGTCGCCTGCGGCGTGCTTGTAGAGGGCGGCGAGGAGGTCGCGCGAGTCGGAGACCTCGAAGCTCAGGGGCTGCCCGGGCCGGAGGGCGACGGCGGGGTCCTCGGCGTGGAAGTTGGTCATGCGCAAGATGCCCTCATCGACGACGGCGAGGGCGACCTCGGCGCCGGCGACGGGCCGGTCCTTGTGCTTGACGTCGACGTAGATGTCGATCTCCTCGCGGGGCTCGTAGACGGGCTTGTTGCTGGTGACGGCGGCGGCGAGGCGGGCGTCGTCGAGGGTGACGGGGATCCGGATCGCGCCGATCTTCCACTCGGTGCGCTCGTCGCCGCTGACGAGCGGGAGCAGCGTGACAGTCGCGTGCACGTAGGGCGCGTGGCCGGCCTGGATCGGGACCTCGAAGAGCTTGGCGGCCTCGTCGAGGCGGACCACCTCGTGCTTGAGGAGGCCGCCCTGCTCGACGGTGAAGATCGCGGTGGCCGCGGGGAAGGGGTTGCGGACGAGCAGCTTCGCGGTCTCGCCGGGGGCGTAGCGGGCCTTGTCCGGGGTGAGCTCGACGGTGCGGCCCTTGCTGGGGACGACCGGTCGGTTGTCGCCGCCCCACGCCCAGAGGTCGACGGTGCCGCCGGGTCGGCCGTCGACCTCGGCGCGGACCTCATAGGAGCCGCCCTTGGTGGGGACGATGTCGCAGGAGACGGGGTTCACGCCGCTGGTGGCGCTGCAGCTGCCGACCTCCTGGGTGGTGCGCTGCCACTCGTAGCTGAAACCGCTGCCCTTGTTGGGGCGGCGGATGTAGGTCCAGTCGACGAGGAACATGCGCGCGGTGATAGAGGCGCCCGAGACGGAGCGGCCCTCCTTGTCGACGACGCCGAGCTGGACGGGGACGGCGGCGCCGACGTTCGACCAGGGGCGCTCGATCTTGAGGCCGGCGTAGCGCGGCGCGGGGTGGACGACGACGGAGCCGCGGCCGGCGATGTGGCGGTACGAGGTGTCGGCGACGTCGGCCTCGATGGTGAACGACTGCGGGCCGACGGTGCCGCTCATGTCGAGCTTCTGGGTGAGCTTGAGGGTGCCGTCGGCGGCGAGCTGGCCGCTGCCGGAGCGAGACCAGGCCTCCTCGTCGTGATCGTCTTCGTCGTAGTCCCAGTACTCATCCTCATCCTGCTCGGTGAAGACGAGGCCGGCGTCGGTGAGCGGGCCGCCGGGGAGCTTGGCGGCCTTGCGGGTGAGGGTCCACTCGACCTGAGCCTTGTCCATGGCGGCGCCGAAGAGGTACTTGCCGAGGACGGTGGCGGAGAGGACGCCCCTCGCCTCGCGGGCGTCGACGTCGACGGTGAAGCGCGGCGGCTCGAACTCGGCGATCTGGACGACGG
>CAZMML010000575.1:0-3476 GCA_964567335.1 uncultured Nannocystis sp.
TGAGCACGTCGTCGACGCGGCCGGTGATCCAGTAGTAGCCGTCCTCGTCGCGGCGGCACCCGTCGCCGGTGAAGTAGCGGCCGGGGAAGCGCGTGAAGTAGGTGGCGAGGAAGCGGGCGTGATCGCCGTACACGGTCCGCGCCTGCCCCGGCCAGCTCCCCTCGAGGCAGAGGTTGCCGCTGACGCCGTTGCCGACGATCTCGCGGCCCTCGTCGTCGACCAGGACCGGGCGCACGCCGAAGAAGGGCAAGGTCGCGGAGCCCGGCTTGCAGTCGACCGCGCCCGGGAGCGGCGCGATCAGCACGCCGCCGGTCTCGGTCTGCCACCACGTGTCGACCACCGGGCAGCGGCCCTCGCCGACGACGTCGAAGTACCAGCGCCACACCTCCGGCCCGATCGGCTCGCCGACCGTCCCGAGCAGGCGCAGGCTCGCGCGGCTGTACCTCCGGACCGGCTCCTCGCCCTCCCGCATCAGCGCTCGGATCGCCGTCGGTGCGGTGTAGAAGACGGTCGCCTTCACGTCGTCGACGACCTGCCAGTAGCGGCCGGCGTCCGGGTAGGTCGGGATCGACTCGAACATCACGGTAGTGACGCCGTTGGCGAGCGGGCCGTAGACGACGTAGCTGTGCCCCGTCACCCACCCGGCGTCGGCGGTGCAGAAGTGGACGTCGTCCGGGCGCGCGTCGAAGACGTAGTGGTGGGTGGTCGCCGCGTACACCAGGTACCCGCCGGTGGTGTGGAGCACGCCCTTCGGCTTGCCGGTCGAGCCTGAGGTGTAGAGGATGAAGAGCGGGTCCTCGGCGTCCATCCACTCGACCGGGCAGGTCGCCCGCTGGCGCGCGAGCTCGTCCTCGAGCCAGAGGTCGCGGCCGGGGTGCATCGCCACCTCGGCGCCGGTGCGGCGCGCGACCAGCACCCGCTCCACGCCCGGCTCCGCGGCGAGCGCCTCGTCGACGATCTGCTTCAGCGGGACCCGCTTCGGCCCGCGCAGCCCCTCGTCGGCGGTGAGGACGATCCGGCACGCGGCGTCGGCGATCCGGCCGGCGAGCGCCTCGGCGCTGAAGCCCGCGAAGACGACGGAGTGGATCGCCCCGATCCTCGCGCACGCGAGCATCGCCACCGCCAGCTCCGGGATCATCGGCAGGTAGATGCACACCCGATCGCCCTTGCCCACGCCGTTGGCGCGCAGCACGTTCGCCATCCGCCCGACCCGCTCGTGCAGCGCGCGGAAGCTGATCACCTCGTACTCGCCGGGCTCGTTGCGCGACCACACGATCGCGGGCCGGTCCGGGGTCGCCAGCGCGTGCCGATCGACGCAGTTGAAGCAGGCGTTGACGCGACCCCCGACGAACCACGCGATCTCACCCGGGGTCGCCCCGGGCTCGCGGATCGCGGTCGGCTCGCGGAACCACGTGACCCGCCGCGCCTGCTCGCGCCAGAAGCCCTCCGGGTCGGCCACGCTCCGGCGGTAGAGGTCGTCGTAGGCCGCCCGCGAGGGGACGTGCGCGGCGGCGGCGAAGGCGGGGGGCGGCGGGATCCGGTCGTTCACGGCGGGCGAGGATAGCGAGGCGGCCGAAGGCTGGCCAGGCCGTCTGCACCTGTCCCGATGGTCATGGCGGCAAGATCCGCCGGAACACTCCGGGGGACGCCTCCACCACCACCCCCAGGCGCTGCGCCGCGAGGATCTCGGCGTACAGGCCGGGGCCCTCCGGGAGCGCCTCGAGGTCGATCCCCCCGTCGCCCGCGAGCTGCAGCGCCTCCGCCAGGCGGCCCAGGTCCGCCGGCCAGGAGGGCCCGCGCCGCGGCGCCCCCGCGAGCTCCCCGAGCCAGGCCACGAGGTCGGCCGAGAACTCCTCCGGACCCCCGCGGAGGGGGCGCGCCCCGGAGGCGACCAGCGCGTCGCACCCGCGGGATCCGAGCACCGCGGCGACCGGGATCTTCCGGCGCAGCGCCTGGCGTCCGGTCCCCAGGCTGCCCGAACGTTCATGCGCCTCGACCACCAGGAGCGCCCGCGCGAGTCCGAGCACGAGGGCGTTGCGGCCGGCGAAGATCCCGCGGCAGGGCGCCTGGCCCGGGGCCAGGCAGAAGAGCAGCCCGGAGCCGGCCGCGCCGGCGATCTCGCGGAAGAGCGGGACATGTCTCTCGGGATAGGGGCTCTCCGGGGCGCAGGGGAGCACCGCGACCTGGCGGACCTGGGCCGCCAGCGCGGCGCGGTGGGCCGCGCCGTCGACCCCGATCGCGCCGCCGGAGACCAGGGAGAGGCCCGCCGCCGCGGCTGCGGCGAGCGCCCGCGGGACCAGCTCGAGGCGCTCGCGGCGCGCCGCCCGACTGCCGACGATCGCCAGACGCGGCGGGGGCGGGACCTCCCCAGAGAGGAAGAGGGGTTGGAGGCCGGGGAGTTCGAGCGCGAGGGGCGAGATCGGACGTGGATCGTTCACCGGGGATAGGTCGATCCGGGCGCGTTCTCCTGTGCACCCTGGCGCGGGTGGCCGGTCACCGTCCGGCCCCCTGACAGAGATGTCCCGCCCGCGGGCCGCCTCCCCCGATGAATAAACACAAATAATTGAAATTGAATGATTTTTTGGCGCGGCTCGACGCGCCCCCAGATTGCAGGACAGGGGGCGGAGGTCGCCGCCATGTCCCGCCTGCTCGTCGTCTTCACCGCCGTCCTGCTCGCTCAGGGGTGCGCGTCCTACGACGATTCCTTCATCGACACGGCGATCAGCACGAGCGCGGGCCAGACCCTCCCGCCCGAGGACGACGAGGGCGACGCGCCGCAGAGCTCGATCCTCGAGTGCGAGCTCCCCCTCCCCTGCGACGCGCCCTTCGAGGGCATGGTGCTGGCCGGCAAGCAGGGCGACTTCGCCGCGAGCGATCTCTGCGCGCTCAAGGCGCTGGCCTCCGGCGAGCCCGGCCTCGTCGAGACCGTCGCCGAGTTCACTGACCAGACTGCCTACCTCGACTACGCCGTGCTCGGGCCCGGCGTCGTCCTGCAGCAGGCCTGGGGCTACACCGACGCCGGCGGCCAGTGGCAGCGGGACGCGGTCCGCTGCGAGCTCCAGCCGGCGGAATTCTTCGCCCGCTGCCTCGAGGCGCCCTCGGCCGAGTGCTTCGCGCCGGAGCTCTGGGTCCGTGGGTGCGTGGACCTCGACATCTTGACCTGCCCGGGGTAAGCACCCTCCGGTGAAGGTCAAAGCTGCAGTCGCTCATCGTGCCGGCGCCCCCTTGACCGTCGAGACCGTCGAGCTCGAGGGCCCCCGGCCCGGCGAGGTCATGGTCGAGATCAAGGCGACCGGGGTCTGCCACACCGACGCGTTCACGCTCTCGGGCGGCGACCCGGAGGGCCTCTTCCCGACCATCCTCGGGCACTAGGGCGCGGGCGTGGTGGTCGAGGTCGGCGCGGGCGTCACCTCGGTCCGCCCCGGCGACCACGTGATCCCGCTCTACACGCCGGAGTGCCGGCAGTGCAAGTTCTG
>CAZMML010000576.1:0-3475 GCA_964567335.1 uncultured Nannocystis sp.
GCCGGGGCTGCGCTATTGTTGCGTCATGAGCACGATCGACATCAGCCGCAAGAACCCGCTCGGCCTGTCCGCCGCGCGGCAGAAGACCGAGCACCTCGCCAAGCGCATGGAGGAGAAGTTCGGGATGGAGTGCAAGTGGAGCGGCGACAACGTGGACTTCGAGGCCCCGAAGGGGGTCGCCAAGGGGACCTCGGGCACGATCCACCTGTCCCAGGAGTCGGTGCGCGTCACCGTCAAGCTGCCGCTGCTCCTGCGCGGCTTCAAGGGCACGGTCGAGTCCCGGATCAACGAGGAGCTGGACAAGATCCTGAAGTGAGGGCTGCGCGGCGCGGCGCGGTCGCGTAGGCTCGCCGCCATGACCTTCTTGCTTCGTTGTACCCTCGTCTCTTCGGCCTCGTCGGTCGTCCTCACCCTCGCCTGCGGCGACGCGGGGGGCGGCTCCGCGAGCGAGTCCGCCGGCTCCGACAGCACCGGCGCGCCGAGCTCGTCCAGCACCGGCGCGGCGAGCTCGTCCAGCACCGGCGAGTCGCCGACCACGGGGGGGAGTCAGACCGGCTCGACCGGGTCCACGGGCGCGACCTCCGGCGCGAGCACGGGCGAGACCACGGACGCGAGCGGGACCTCGGGGACGAGCGAGGGCACGGGCACGAGCGCGGCCGAGACGGGATCGAGCGGGTCGACGGGCGGGGTGGTGACGAAGAGCTGCCTGCCGGCGGACTTCCCGGTGAGCGCGACCCTCTGCGGCGGGCCGGGGCCGAGCTGCGCGCTCAAGCGCGACGAGCTGGTCAGCGCCAAGACGGCCTTCCGCAACGACGCGCCGGCGGTGGCGCTGCGCGGCGACTGCGGCCCGGCGGTGCTCTTCTCGGAGGCGGTGGGCGGGTACTTCGGCTTCTACGCCGAGCGCACGGGCCCGGACGCGTGGGCGGCGGAGGCGACGCCGATGACGGTGGCGACCGGGAGCCTCGAGGTCGACGCGGAGAAGGACGAGGCGATCGCGCTGGTCGACGACGGGGCCTTCGGCGTGAGCCTGTGGCGGCGGGCCCTGGGCAAGTGGGCGGGGCAGGGGGCGCTCCCGGGGATGAACCACGCCCGCTCGCTGCAGATGCTCCGCGATCCGCAGGGGGCGCTGCAGGTCGGGCACATCGACGACAACCAGGTGCTCTTCTCGAGCGTGTTCGACGGCGGGTGGTCCAAGGGGCAGATCGACAAGGACGCCGAGATCCACGTGCGGCTGGCGCTGACCGGCGCGGGCGATCCGCGGCTGGTCTACTGGTCGTCGGCGAAGGGGACCTGGACGATGCTCTTCGCCGCGCCGCCGGCGGCGCCGGAGCCGGTCGGCCCGCTGGGCTCGAACGTCCTCGACCGCCACCACAGCTCGCTCGCGCTCGCCGCGGGCGACACGCCCTGGCTGGTCTATAACCGCAAGCAGGCGGACCAGCTCCACCACGAGGTGGTCCTCGCGCACCGCGAGGGGCCGGCCAAGTGGGCGAGCGAGACGCTCGCGGCCGAGTCGCTGGTCGAGGCGACCTGCGACGGCATGCCGGACGGGCCGGGCCAGACCTGCGAGTACGACTACACCCGGCTCTACGCGATGGCCGCGCTGGCGAGCGTCGACCAGGTGCGCGCGCTCTACCTGGCGATCCGCTACAAGGGCACGATGGTGTCGCAGTGCCAGCCGATGCCCTTCCCCTTCTGCGTGTGGACGCCGCAGAGCGACATGAGCAGCGCGGAGCTGCGGATCGCCTGGCCCGGCAGCAAGACCGCCGAGCACGAGGTGGTCGCGCAGGACCTCTCGACCGATCGCATGACCGCGCGCCTCGATCCGGCCGGCGACGTCCACCTCGCGTTCTACGACTACCCCTTCACGGGCGGCGACCCGACGGTCCGCTATCTGATGCTCGGGCCCTCGTGAGCGGGCGCGGCGCCCGCTCGCGCGCGCACGCCCGCGCGGCGTGACCTCGCGGGCGCGCAGGGCCGCGGGCCGGGCTGGCCCCGCGTGAGGGCCGGCGTTATGGTGGAGCGGTGCTCACACTCTGCGTGGCGGTCTCACTGCTCGGCCCCTCGGAGTGGACGTCGCAGTGGCGCGGCGACGACTTCGGCCGGGTCAACGCGATCGCGGTGTCGGCCGCCGGTGAGACCCTCGCGGTCGGCGAGTTCGCGACCAACCTGACGATCAGCGCGGGGGTCGACCTGGCGTCGTGCGACCCGGAGCTCGGGCCCTGCGGGCCCGCGAGCGTGACCCCGAAGCGGCTGCCGGCGCGGCCCGGCGCGGGGGCGCGGGTGAGCGCGCTGGTCCGCTACGGGCCGCGGGGCGAGCTGCGCGCCGCGACCCCGATCGGCGGGGAGCACTTCGCGGCCGGGGTGGCGGCGACCGCGGACGGCGGGGCCCTGGTGGTCGGGGCGGTCAGCAACCCGCCCGAAGAAGAGGCGGAGGGGGCGGCGCCGCGGGGCGACGCCGACGGCTTCGTCGCCCGCTTCGACGCGGCGGGCCAGCCGCAGTGGCTGCGTCGCTTCGCGGGGCGAGGGGAGCAGGTGATCCGCGACGTCGCGGCGCTCCCTGGCGATCGCTTCGCCATCGCCGGCTCGCTGAGCGGCGAGGCCCGCTTCGAGGGCGACCCACCGCGGACGCTCGGCGCGGCCGGCGAGAGCGACGGCTTCGTGGCGGTGGTGAGCGGCGAGGGCGCGATCGAGTGGATCCAGGCGATCAGCGGCGCCGGGCGCGAGTCGATCGTCGCGGTGGCGGCGTCGCCAGCAGGTTCGATCGTGGCGGCGGGGACCTGCAACGACGCGGCGCGGATCCGGGGGCGGACGCGGCGTCTCACCCTGCGCTGCCGCGAGGCGGGCGCCGGGCTCGTCGCCGCGTGGTCCGGCGCGGGCGAGCTGCTGTGGGCGAAGGCGACGCCAGGCGGGGCGCGCGACGCCCACGAGCCGGCCGACGTGGTCGCGCTGGCGGACGGCGGCGCGGTGATCGTGGGGGCCTTCCAGGGCCGCTTCGGCGCCGCCGCGGGCGCGCCCGTGAGCGCCGATCCGCGCTTCGCGGACGGCTTCGTCGCCCGCGTCGACGGCCGCGGCGAGCTCCGCTGGACCCGGCACCTGCGCGGGCCGGCGATCGAGTCGGTGCGCGGGGTGGCCCTCGGGCCAGACGGGGAGCTGTGGGTGTGGGCCCACGCGAGCGCCGACATGGACTTCGGCGACGGCCGCTCCTACGTGACGCGGGTGCCGCGGGGCGGCGAGAACGCGGTGCTGCTGCGCTACGACGCGGGCGGGGCGCTGCGCGCGGCGGAGCTGGTCGGCGGCAAGCCGGAGCCGCGAGGGAGCGCCCCGGTGCGCGGGGTCGACGACGCGACCGAGGTGCGCCCGGAGGCGATCGCGGCGGCGCCGGACGGGAGCCTGCGCCTGGCCGGGAGCTTCAGCGGCGCGGCGCGCCTGCTGGCGGGTGAGCCGCTGATCACGGCCAAGGGCTCGCTCGACGGCT
>CAZMML010000577.1:0-3081 GCA_964567335.1 uncultured Nannocystis sp.
GTGCGTGTGGTCGACGAATCTGTGCGGCAGGAAGGCGTGCAGCAGCGTCTCGACCGAGGGGTTCGGCGCGCCCGCGTCGAGCAGGCGCGTCCGCTGGGCGTTGACCATGGCCTCGTCGCTCAGCTCCGGCAGCCCCCGCAGCGCCTGCAGCGTGGCGAGCCGCACGGCGGGCAGTCCGGCCGGCTCGAGGTCGGCGAGCTCCCAACCGCTGCCCTTGACGCAGAGCACGTCGACGAGCTCGCCGGTGTCGTCGCGGAGCCGGGTCTTGACGGAGGTGTTGCCGCCGCCGTGGAGCACCAGCGCCGGCTCGCGGCCGATCAGGCGCGAGGTGTACACGCGCAGGGCGACGTCCTCGTTGCTCGTCGGCGCGAGGCGCTCGAGGAAGGTCTGGGCGTCGGCGTCGGACCAGCGGGACCGCATGCGCGCGCGAGTGTACCAGCTCGAAGCCGCGCCGCCGGGCGTCGGTCGCTAGCCCCGAGCGGGCGCGCGGACCCTCGCGGGGAGCGAGCGCCCGCTCAGGGGCGACCATGGCCGAAGATCTGGCCCGCTGCCCGGTGTAGCTTGAGAACGATGGGCCTGCGTGGAGTATTCGCCTCGCTCGCGTCGCTGGCGCTGGCGGCGTGCCTGAAACCCAACCCGGAGTACCAGGAGGGAGAGGGCTCAGGCGCGTCGGGCTCGGCCAGCGGGAGCGGGGGCCAGGACGCCACGACCGACGCGCGCCCGTCGAGCGCGGGGTCCATGGGCGTCGACACGGGCTCGGACTCCGGGAGCGGCAGCGGCGCGGAGCCTTCAGGCACGACCAGCACGACCAGCACCACCAGCACGACGGACGTGCTGACGACGACCAGCACCACCGACGGGCAGGTGGAGCAGGTGCTGCTGAAGCACTACGTGGACCTCGGGCAGTGCGACTATCCCCACTGGTGCGTGACGGAGGGGGACATCAACAAGCCGGTGACCGCCGAGCACTGGGACGGCGAGTGCTTCGACTCGCCGCTGACCCCGCCCTTCACGGTCGATCGCGTCGGGTTCCGGGTCTTCGGCCTCAACAACGCCCCGCAGGCGTCGCTGGACTTCCACGAGTACGACGCGAACGCCAAGGTCCCCGTCCAGGCGCCCTTCGCTAGCGTTCCGCTCGGGCCGATCCCGCAGGCCGGCTACCTCGACTTCACGATCGAGCCGGTGACGGTCTCGGTCCAGCGCTTCTGCGTGGTGATCCATTCCGGCGCGCAGGGGGTCTCCCAGCTCGGGCTCGCGGTCGACGACGTGCCCGCGCCCGTCGGGCAGACTTTCTACAGCCTGGACGGCCCGATGGGATGCAACATCGGGAAGTTCACGGATCTGGCGAAGCTCATGCTCCCGAACCCGAACCAGTGGTGCATCGACGCGACGATCACGAAGCAGTGACCGCGCAAGGGGCACGCACGCGACGCCTGGTGGTGCTCTTTCGCGCGGGCCGAGCACCTCGACACACCTCCGCGATCCAGTAGAGTGGGCCGATGGTCCCCTCGATCTCGCGACGTGAGCTCCTCCGGGGCGTCGGAGCCCTCGGCCTGTCCAGCCTCGCCAGCGGCGCGTGCGGGGTGCAGATCATCGCTCCGCCGTGGCCCGAGGGGCCGGCGCCGGAGATCGTCCTCACGCTCGAGGGGAACACCTCGTCGCTCGACTGGTACGCCGACGGCCTGGTGCTGTGCTCGGCCTCTGCGGGGGCGACGATGTGGGGCAGCGAGGAGATGATCCGTCAGCCCGACCTCCGCCTCTTGCACGTCGGCGCCGGCGGGATCGATCGCGTCCGCTCGCTCCTGGCCTCCGACAGCTTCGCGCAGGCCGCCGCCGGCTACCACGAGCGCGGGATCTCGGGCGGGCTGCACCTCACCATCCAGGGGGGCGGGCGCGCGGTCGAGGTCGGCAACGACCCGCCAGGCCTGCCCAGCGCGGTCGCCGAGCTGCGGGAGCTCTTCCTCAGCATGGTCGAGCGCTTCCACCGCGCGGGCTTCAACGCCTTCCACACCCGCGAGCCGCACCTCCTGGCGCTCTACAACGGGCTCACCGTCTTCGGCAACGGCGTCCTGCACTGCTCGGTCGCCTCCGCCGAGGGTCCGCAGCTCCGCTTCCACCAGGCCCCGAAGGAGGCGCTGAACGAGCTCCGCGGCGCGCTGGCGGAGCTCGATCGCGCCGAGGTCCCCGCGTTCGACCGGTCCCCCGGCGGCGAGGGCTTCTCGCACGTCCTCGCGCACGGCGGAAAGGTGCCGCGGATCTGGGTGAGGCGCGGGCACCCGGTCCCCGCGCCGCTCGTGCCCGTCGTCGCGGCGCTCCGCGATCTTCGCGGCCAGTTCGCCCCGGTCGACGACCCCTGAGGCGCCGGCCGGAGCGCCGGGGCGGGGGACTACCAGGCGCTGACGGCGACGATCATCGAGTCAGGCGAGCTCCCGCCGCAGCAGCTCGAGTTGCCGTCGTTGTCCGCGGCGGCGCGCAGGATGATCTCGGTGCAGAGGCGGCCGACGAAGGTGATGTTGCAGCCGTTGGTCATGGCGGAGCCGGTGCAGGTCTTCCCGAGGGTGGAGATCTGGCCGACGACGACGCCGTCGCAGAGCACGTCCCAGTTGCCCTGGCAGGTGGGGTTCGAGACGTAGGTGCCGATGCCGACGTGGGCGACGCAGGTCGCGGTGCCCTTGCAGGCGATCTGCTGGTTGAAGGCCTGGAAGTTCTGGCCGTCGGTCGCCTGGAAGTTGTAGTTGTCGTTGTCGCAGGGGTTGCCGCTCCAGCAGCCGCTCGCGGTGTCCATGCTGAGCTGGTTGAAGGGCGCGCGCGCCCCCGTCGGCGTGCAGCCGTTGTTCTTGCACATGTTGGTGCAGGTGTCGTTGTCGACCATGTTGCCGTCGTCGCACTGCTCGACGCCCATCTGCACGACGCCGTCGCCGCACTTGGCGTTCTTGCAGGTGTTGAGGCAGGCGTCGGTGTTGACCATGTTGCCGTCGTCGCACTCGTCGACGCCCATCTGCACGACGGTGTCGCCGCACTTGGCCTTCTTGCAGGTGTTGAGGCAGGCGTCGGTGTTGACCATGTTGCCGTCGTCGCACT
>CAZMML010000577.1:3181-3474 GCA_964567335.1 uncultured Nannocystis sp.
CGTCGACGCCCATCTGGAGCACGCCGTCGCCGCACTTGGCGGTCTTGCACATGTTGGTGCACGTGTCGCTGTCGGTGAGGTTGCCGTCGTCGCACTCCTCGACGCCCATCTGCACGACGGTGTCGCCGCACTTGGCGCTCTTGCACGAGTTGCGGCAGGCGTCGGTGTCGACCATGTTACCGTCGTCGCACTCCTCGACGCCGGCCTGGACGGCCATGTCGCCGCAGGTGGCGTTCTTGCAGGTGCTGAGGCAGGCGTCGGTGTCGTCCTGGTTGCCGTCGTCGCACTCCTCG
>CAZMML010000578.1:0-1848 GCA_964567335.1 uncultured Nannocystis sp.
AGGCCATGCTCCGCGCGCGCTTGGCCTGCTTGCTCCTCGTCGTCGCCTGCGGCGACGACACCGTGACGACGAGCTTCGCCGACACCGGCACGAGCTCGACCTCCAACTCCTCATCCACCTCCGCCGGTCCGACCTCGACGACGAGCGAGCTCACCGGTGAGGTCAGCACCTCGGCGACCCTCACCGAGGGTCCGACCGGGACCACCGGCACCCTGACGACGACCCTCACGACCTCGGGCACCTCGACCGCGGGCGAGACGGATCCATCCTCATCGAGCGGCGGCACGAACTCCTGCGGCGTCCCCGGCGACGTTGTCGAGGCCGTCCTCGAGCACGTCGGCGTCCCCGCGCCGTGTGCCCCGCTCGAGTTCACCGGCCAACGGATCAGCGACCCCAAGGGCCCGAGCTGGATGCTCGACGGCTGCCCGTGCGGCGCCGACTGCTTCCAGGAGGACCCCTGGACCTTCAGCCTCACGATCCCTCCGGACCGCCTGCCGGAGCTCCCCGAGTGCCCGCGGATCGTCGTCGACCGGGCCGAGGGCTTCGGCGGCTGCGAGTTCGTCGCGGTCTCGATCTGGGACGCGATGACCCCGGCCGCGGCCGCCGGGGTACAACCCGGGCCCGGCGTCGCCCCCCCCCCCCCCCCCCCCGGCCGGGGCGCCCCCCCCCCCGCCCCCCGCGCCCCCCGCCACCACCGCCGCGCAGGCCGAGCTCGCCCTCAGCGAGGTCCCGCGCGCCACCTGCCCCTGCGACGGGTGCTGCGGCGACGACCTCCTGTGGGCGATCCAGTTCGACCTCCTCGGCCAGCAGGCGGTCCTCGAGGAGGGCGAGACGATGGTCCTCGGGTCGCACCGCATCGTCAACTTCGAGTCGCACAGCTCTGGCCTCTGTGACGCGCCGCTGCGCGTCCACTGGGCGGCCGGTCCATGATCTGAACCTTCGGTCATCCCGTAGACAGCGCCTCCGCCGCGGCCTAGCCTCGGCCCATGCTCCCCTCGCTCCTCGCGATCGGCCTCCTCCTCGACGTGATCCCCTCGACGGGCGGCTCCGGCACCGCCAGCTCCGGCGGCACCGAGAGCACGGGCTCGAGCGGCTCCACCGGCGCCACCACCGAGACCATGCCGCCCGTCTACGAGCCCTGCGGCTGCCGGGGCGCGGGCGAGGGCGGCGCGTGGGGCCTCCTCGCCCTCGCCCTCACTGCGGGAGCACCGTCCCGACGCCGGCGCCCCACCACACCACGCCCTTGTTCCCGAGCGGCGTGACCGCCTTCGTCATCGGGTCGACCTTGATCATGTCGCCGCTCGAGTTGAAGGCGATGATCAGGTTCTCCCAGCCCGCCAGGCCGTACACGGTCGGGTAGCCGACGAGGGTCGCCAGCTCGCCGAGCACCTTGCCGTTGGCCGGGTCGACGGTCACGATCACCGTCGCGTTGTTGACCCCCTGCTTGTTGACCGCCGCGTAGGTGCCGACGCCCTCGATCGAGAAGGCGTCGCCGGCCGAGGTGTACCCGGCGCCGTAGGTGCCGAGGAGCTGCGCCTGGAACACCCCGTTCATCAGCGTCAGCTTGTACCAGCCGCCGGCGTTGCTGATCCCGATCAGGGTGTCCTTGTTCGGGTCGATGATCCCCTTCGGCACCATCGTCAGCCCGTTGAACGACTGCGGCAGCGTCCCGAGCTTGTAGGCCTGCGCCGTCATCGGGTGGATCACGTACGCGCAGCCGAAGGTGATCCCGTAGAGCACGCCCCAGCGGTCGATCGCCACGTCCGTGACCGAGTGGTCGCAGCCGTCGTTCGAGAACTTGAACCCGCCGACCGGCGCCGTCTGGTAGGTCATCACGTCGACCGTGTG
>CAZMML010000578.1:1858-3474 GCA_964567335.1 uncultured Nannocystis sp.
ACGCTCGCCGAGTGCGCGTAGATGAAGAAGGGCTTCACCACCCCGGGCAGGTTCGGGTCGTTCGGGAAGATGTCGTCCGGGTTCGGGATCTTGTCGCCGTCGAGGTCGTCGTCGCAGAGGTCCCCGAGGCCGTCGCCGTCCGAGTCCTTCTGGTCGGGGTTCGGGACCAGCGGGCAGTTGTCCATGTTGTCCGGGTCGCCGTCGCCGTCGTCGTCGTCGTCGCAGGCGTCGCCCATCATGTCCTTGTCGGCGTCCTCCTGCATCGTGTTGGGGTCGAGCGGGCAGTTGTCCATCCCGTCCGGCACCGTGTCGCCGTCGTCGTCGTCGTCGCAGGCGTCGCCCATCCCGTCCCCGTCCGTGTCCTCCTGGTTCGGATCCGGCACGTCCGGGCACTTGTCGTCCGGATCCGGGATCCCGTCGCCGTCCGTGTCCGGCGGCGGCGGATCGCCCGTCGAGCCGCTCGATCCGGGACCGGCGGTCGACCCGCTCGATCCGCTCGATCCGGTCCCGCTCGTGCTCACGTCCGTGGTCCCCGTCGACTGGATCCCCGTCGTCATCGCCTCCGTCGCCGTCCCCGTGACGACCTCGGTGGTCCCGCCCGAGGTCGGCCCCTCCGTCGTCGCCGGCCCGGTCGTCGAGCTCGTCGAGGTCGTCGACGCGGACGAGCTCGACCCGCCCGACTCCGACGTCGGATCTTGGCCGATGACGTCCATCGTGGACGAGCAAGCCGCGAGCACGGCGGTGGAAGACACGAACCACGAACGGAGCGAGAGGCCAATCTTCATGCCCTCTACGCTACCGGATCGCCCGGCGACCTTCCACCGACCTCGCGCGGGCGCGCCCGCTCACGCGCCCATGCAGCACTTCGGGTGCCCGTCTGTCCCGCACATGGGGTCGTCGAGCTTGTCGACGCAGAGACCGCAGCACTTCGGGTGATTGGGGGTCCCGCACAGCGGATCGAGCTCGATCGGCACGCACCCCTTGCAGTCCCAGCGCCAGTGGTCGACCAGCACCACCGTCGCCTTGCTGCTGTCCCCCATATCCATGAGCGCGACCGCGAAGGTCATCGTCTCTCCGGGCATCACCGGGGACTGGATCGTCACCCACGGCGTCGCCCCGTAGCCCTCGAAGCCCGTCCCGGCCAGCTCAGGCGCGTTTCCGACGTAGCCCGCGTTCTGGATCGGGTCGGCGAGCGCGGTCACCGTGAAGGGCCTGCCCTCGAAGAAAGTCACGTTCCCCGTGTACGCCTCGCTCGTCGTCCAGCCGATGAACATGTCGTTGAACTTCTGCCCGACGAACTCCGGGTACTCGGACGAGAAGAAGACCGCGTCGAAGAGGAAGCTGTCGACGCCGAGCGGCACCGTCACGTCGAAGGAGCCCCACAGCAGGTCGTTGGGGTCGCCGTTACCGAGCGTCCAGTTCGGCTCGATGCTGTCCGAGCAGTCGTGGACCCCGTCGCAGTCCAAGAAGGGGGTCCCGCCCTGCCCGCTGTTGCTCCCGACCAGGTGGCTCATCGGCGCCGGGAGCGCGTTGGGCTGGTCCGCGTTGAAGTTGTTGTCGTTGTTGTACTGTGAGTTCACCTCCACCAGCGTCCCGTCCGGCTGGAGGTTGGCGAC
>CAZMML010000579.1:0-2249 GCA_964567335.1 uncultured Nannocystis sp.
GGACGACGCTGCGGCCGAGCGCCGAGGCGGCCTCGCCGAAGCTGCCGCGGCCGGCGACGAAGTCGAGCAGGCGCTCGCCGGGGCGCGAGTGGACGCGGACGAGCCGCGAGAGGATCCCGAGCGGCTTCTGGGTCGGATAGCCGGTCTTCTCGCGGCCCTGCGGGCTGACGATCGTGTGCCACCAGGTGTCGGTCGGGGTCTTGCCGCGGGCGGCCTTCTCGGGGCCGACGAGCCCGGGCGCCATGTAGGGGATCCGGTCGATCGCGTCGTGGTTGAAGCAGTAGCGCCGCGGGTCGCGGGCGTACCAGAGGATGTTGTCGTGCTTCGGCGACCAGCGGCTGGTCGAGCGGGCGCCGTAGTCGTAGGCCCAGATGATCTCGTTGATGAAGCAGGCGCGCCCGAAGAGCTCGTCGAGCAGGACCTTGACGTGGTGGACCTCGCGGTAGTCGAGGTGGACAAAGAGGCTCCCCGCGGGCCGGAGGAGGCGGCGCGCCTGCTGCAGCCGGGGCCCGAGGAAGCCGAGGTAGTCGTCGAAGCGGTCGCGGAAGGTGTGGGTGTCGCCGCGCTCGGTGCGGTAGCGCCGGCCCTGGAAGCCGCGGCGGTCACCGGCCTCGTCGCGGACGGTCCGCAGCGCGGTGCGGGTCTGCGCGGCGCCGGTGTTGAAGGGCGGGTCGATGTAGATGAGGTCGAAGGAGGCGTCGGCGAGGCGCGGGAGGACCTCGAGGTTGTCGCCCTGGTAGACCTCGATCGCGCCCGCCCCGGCCGGGGCGGCGGGCGGCTGGTAGGCGCGGGCGGACACGACCTGCGAGCCGTCAGACATGGGCCCCGTGCGCGTATCGGAGGCGCCGGGGTGCTGTCAAGTCAGGGCAGCGCGCAGTAGGGGGGGAAGTCGGCCGGGAGGGCCTGCGCGTAGGGCTCGGGGGCGGTGCCCCAGGGGTGATCGAAGAGGAACTGGACCACGCTGTCCTGGGCGTCGGGGATCTGGTGGCCGCCGCCGTGGTCGCAGATGAAGCTGAAGCGGCCGCTGGCGTCGAGGTAGGCGGCGCGCGCCTCGCGGGCCTGCTTGAAGCCGACGACCACGACGTCGCTCGCGCCGCCGTGGAAGATCATCGCCGCGAACTTGTTGTCCGGGTCCTGGTACTCGGGCATCTTGCCGAAGATGAGGCCGCCCGAGTAGGGCACCGCGGCGGAGAGGTAGCCGGAGCGGCGGACGCTCATCTGCGCGGTGTGGAGGCCGCCGGCGCTGAAGCCGAGGGTGTAGATCCGGCGCGCGTCGACGCCGACCTGCTCGCGCGCGCAGGCGAGGGCCTCGTCGGCGATCAGGAGGTCGTCGAGCTGCTCGCCGAGGACGAGGAACCAGGGGAAGATCCCCGCCATGGGGTCGTGGGTCGGGGCGATCACCAGGCCGCCCGCGTCGAGGATCTCCTGCACGCCGAGCTCGCCGATCCCGACGAGCGCCTCGTCGGGCTGGCCGCCTGTGCCGTGCCAGTAGAACACGACCGGGCCGTCGGCCTGGGCGGCGGCCTCGGGGTCGATCCAGATCCGCACGTCGCGCGGGCCGCTGACGCCCTCCGGCTGGAACTCGACGGTGCCGTCGACGATCTCGGGGCAGGGCTTGGTCGGCGCCGGGAGCTCGGGCTCGGGTCCGAGGTCGCCGGTGGTGCCGTCGCCGGTGGTGCCGTCGCCGGTGGTGCTGGCGGCGCTCGTGGTCGCGTCGCCGCTGGTGCTGGTGGTGCTGGTGCCGGGGTCGCCGGTGCCGCTGCCGCTGCCGGGCTCGCCGGTGGTCGGCGCGGGCCCGGAGGTCCCGGGTCCGCCGGAGCTGGCGCCCTCGTCGGTGGCGCCGCCGGTGGAGCCGCCGGTGGAGCTGGTCTCACTGTCCGAAGGTGCAGGTTCAACGGTGCAGGCGAGGAGGGCGGCGAGGCACGAGGCGGCGAGCGGGCGGGACACGGGGGGACCTCCGAGGACAGGGGGAGCCCGCAGCGTCCTCCGGCCGCGCGGCGCGGTCAAGCCGGCCGGGAGCCCTCAGAGGTGGGCGGCGCTCAGGCGCTCCAGGACGTCCCACAGCGCCGCGGCGCCGGCCTCGTCCAGGGCCGGGTCGCCCGGCGGGAGCGCGACGCGCCCGAGGGTGTTGTGGTAGTAGGCCCCGCGCTCGACCGGCTGGGTGGCGCAGAAGAGCGGCGTCTGGGCGCCGAGCTCGGGGGTGATCGTCAGTCCGCGCCGTAGGGCCCCGGCGATCGGGCCGACGATGC
>CAZMML010000579.1:2259-3469 GCA_964567335.1 uncultured Nannocystis sp.
GACCTGCCACAGGTTGCCGAGCTTGCTGCGGGCGTAGGCGGTCTGGCCGCCCCAGGGGCCGCGGAAGGCGAAGTCGGGGGTGCAGGCGCTGGCGAGGAAGTAGATGTCGCCGGTGACGGCGACCACCCGCGCGTCCGCCCGCAGGCCCCCGCGCGCGAGCAGGCGGCGGAGCAGGAGGTGATGGCCGAGGACGTTGGTGGCGAAGGCCCGCTCGTGCCCCTGCGGCGAGAGCTCGCGCGTCCGCGGCCACAGGCCGGCGTTGGCGACCACCAGGTCGAAGGGACGGCCGGCGGCGGCGGCGAGGAGGGCGTCGCTGGCGGCGACGACGGAGTCGAGGTCCGCGAGGTCGATCTGCTGGCGGCGGGCGCGGCCGCCCCGGGTGCGGAGGGCGGTGCACACCGCCTCGGAGGCGGCGCCGTCGCGGGCGGCGACCGTGACCTCGGCGCCGCGTCCAGCGAGGCCCGCGCAGATCTCGGCGCCGATGCCCCGGCTCCCGCCGGTGACCAGCGCCCGCGCGCCGTCGAGGCGCGGGGTCTCTGGACAGGGGAGGGTGCGCGCGCGCTGACCGGAGACCGACGCGAGGAAGCGGCGCAGCCGTGAGGCGGGCGCCGGGCTCGCGCGGGCGGCGAAGTCGTCGGTCACGCCCCGGGGAGTACCACAGGCGCGCCCGAAGTCGAGGTGACGCGCTCAGGGGGCGGCGGGCTGCGGCGCGCCGCAGGCGATCCACTGGGCGAGGCGGCGGCGCTCGGGCTCCGGGACGAGGCCCGCGGGCGGCATCGGCGAGTCGGCGTCGGCGGTCCGCGCGAGCACCTCCTTCGCGTGCGGGAGGAAGAGCGCGTGGGTGTCGAAGTTGACCTCGGGCGGGGCGTCCTGCCGCTCGCGCTCGGGGAGCGTGCTGCTGTGACAGCCGGTGCACCAGGTGCGGAGGAAGCCGGCGCCGTAGCTGCGGTAGGTGAGCGGGTTGCCCGGCGGGCAGGCGGCGGTCGGCTGCAGCGCGGCCGGGGCGGGGGTGGCCTTGGCGGGCGCGGCGGGCTTGCTCGCGGGGGGCGTCGCGGGCTTGCTCGCGGGGGCGGGCGCGGGAGCCGGCGCCTTGGCCTCGCGCTCGGCCCGCTTGGCCTCGCGGTCGGCCCGCTTGGCCTCGCGTTCGGCCCGCTTGGTCGCGCGCTCGGGCGCAGGGGCGGCGGAGGCGACCTCGCAGGCGCAGAGCGAG
>CAZMML010000580.1:0-3458 GCA_964567335.1 uncultured Nannocystis sp.
GACCTGCGACGCCTACTGCACGGCCTACCTCAAGAACTGCACCGGCGACCAGAACGCGTACGCGGACATGGCCGACTGCCTGGACCAGTGCTCGCACTGGTACCCGGGCAGCATGGCCGACACCGGCGGCGACACGGTCGGCTGCCGCCACTACCACGGCGGCGCGCCGGCGATGAGCGACCCCGTGACCCACTGCCCGCACGCCGGCCCCGGCGGCGGCGGCGTCTGCGTCGCGGCCTGAACGCGGCGAGGTCGGTCATAGCGCGTAGGACCGACCTCGAGCCCTCAGGTCCGATGACGCGCCCTGTACGACCATGAGACGGGACTCGCCCGCGGAGGTGACCTCCGCTGGCGCCGCACTCCCTCGCGAGCGAGGCGCGAGCGTCACAGCCGGCGCGTCTCGTCGCGTTCCTGCGCCCGCGAGGAAGCTACCGGCCGGGCAGAATTTCGTCAGCCTCAGTGATCCGGTCGGCGCGTCGGGGAGTAACATGCCTTGACATACATTCGGCCGCTTCCCGGGGCCGACTTGACCATGGAGATGCAATGCTGAAGAGCAGAGGATCAAAAACTGGGCTGGCGGCCACCGCCATCGCTGCTGTTTGCGGAGGAGGCTGGTGGGCCTCCAGCGTGTTCGCGTCCGACCACGACGAGTCCCCCCTCGTGAAGGCCGACGCCGCGCTGGACATCACCGACCTCTACGTCTTTGACAGCGGCGACAACAAGACCACCACGATCATCGTGTGTTGGGCCGGCTTCAACGACAGCAGGCCGCAACCGGACGCGGAGGCGCTGTACGACAGCAAGGTCCTCTACACCATCCACGTCGACAACGATGGTGACAACAAGGCCGACCACCAGATCTACTGGCGCTACGGCGTCAACGAACAGGACCAGTTCGGGATCCAGTGGGAGGGCGTCCCCGGCGCCGACGCGCCCGTGTCGGGCCCGGTCGAATCGGTCTTCCAGGCCGGGCAGTACGCGCGCGTCTGGACCGGCCACGCGGACGATCCATTCTTCTTCGACGCGCAGGGGTACCTCGAGGCGCTCGACTCGGGGATGGTCGGGTTCATGTCGAACCGCGACTTCCTGGCCGGCTACAACGTCACCGCCGCGGCGATCGAGATCGACACCGACATCCTCGCCGCCGGCAAGAACCCGATCCAGGTCTGGGCGACCTCGGGCGTGAAGAAGTAGGGAGGCGACCATGAAGTACCATACCTTCATTCATCCAGTCCTCGGTCTCGCCCTGCTCTCCGTCACCGTCGTCGCGTGCGGCGACGACGCCATGGACACGGAGACGACCAGCACCACGAGCACCACCACCACGACCGCCGGCACCTCGACGACGATGGGCACCACGACGGACAACCCGACGATGGGCACCACGACGGACAACCCGACGACCGAGGGGCCCACCAGCTCCACCACCGACCCGAGCACCTCCTCCACCACCAACGGCGGCGGCTACAACTTCCCGACGGACCCCTTCGACGCCTACACCCAGATCGACCGCCACGGCGCCGTCGAGGCCGGGACCGCCGGCATCCTCGCCAAGGAGGGCCTCGGCTTCAACATGGGCTCCAACATCGACCTCCGCAACGACTACAACGCCAGCAACCCGGAGGAGGACGCCGGCGGCATGTGGGTGCCGGAGATCGCCAAGAGCGTGATGTTCTTCCACGCATCCTTCGACGACGACCTCATGGGCCTGATGCTCGTGCCCGCGACCTTCGACGAGACCATCGCCCAGGCCGGCCCGGTCATCATCCCCGACACGATCAAGTACGATCCGACCAAGCCGACCGGCTACCCGAACGGCCGCGCCCTCACCGACCAGGTCGTCGACATCACGCTCGCGGCCGTGCTCCTCAAGCTCGGCCCGACCCAGCCGCTCGACCTCTTCGCGTCGCTGCCGCTCAACCCGCCCGCGAACGACGTCGCCTTCACGAAGGAATTCCCGTACCTGGCTCCGCCGCACTAGCCGACGCGGGCTCCCCCCGCGGGGAGCCCGGCGCACCGCCGACACGATGTCGATGGATCTCAAGCTGACCGCCGTCGCGGTCGTCCTCGCGTTCGGAGCCGCCGCGCTCCTCTCGCGGATCGACTGCCGCGGCGGCGCCACGAAGCCCACCCCGGGCGCGGCGCGGCCCGCGGACGCCGCGGCCGGCCCGGGCTACCCTTCCCTGCTGGCCGACGTCGACCGCCGCGCCGCGGGGCTCAGGACGCGCGCCGAGGGCCGCCCGGACGACTGGCTCACGCGCCAGCACCTCGGCACCGTGCTCCTCGAGCGCGCGCGCCTCACGAACCGCCTCGAGGACTACCTCCGCGTGCAGGCGGTGCTCGACGACGCCTTCTCGCTCGCCCCCCGGGGCAGCGGCCCGCTGGTGCTCGCGGCCCGCTTCCACTACACCGTCCACCGCCTGACGCGCGCCGAGGAGTACCTCGACCTGATCGACCGCCGCGCGGTCCCCCGCGCGGCTGACACGCTCCTCGCCCGGGTCCTGCGCGCCGAGATCGCCCTGCAGCGCGGGCAGTACCAGGTCGCGGGCGACGAGCTCAAGGCGGTCGCGAAGCAGGCCCCCGCGGTCGCGACCGTCGAGCTCGCGCTCTACTACGCCAAGACCGGCGACCCCGCCCAGGCCGAGACGCTCCTCAGCGAGGCCTTGACGGCGACCCCCGTGAGCGACCTGCAGCGCCGCGCCTGGCTGCAGCTCCAGCTCGGCGTGGTCGCCATGAACCGCGGGGACCTCACCGCGGCGATGAAGCGCCTACGCGCCGCCGACGCCGAGCTCCCCGGCTGGTGGCTCGTGCAGGAGCACATCGCCGAGGTCCACAGCCGCCTCGACGAGCACGCCAAGGCGATCGAGATCCTGGAGGCGCTGGTCGAGAGCACGGACCTGCCGCAGCACATGGACACCCTCGCGGGCCTCTACCGCCACGTCGGTCGGGCCGACGAGGCCGAGGCCCTGATCGCCCGCGCCCGCGAGCGCTGGGAGCAGCACCTCGCCAGCCTCCCCGAGGCGACGCGGGGGCACGCCCTCCAGCACTACCTCCGCTTCGGCCCGCCCGAGCGGGCGCTCGAGCTGGCGCGGGAGGACGCCGCCGCGCGCCCCGGCGGCGACGCCCAGCTCGCGCTGGCGCAGGCGCTCCTCAAGATCGGCCAGCCCGCAGAGGCGCTCGCGGTCCTCCAGCAGGTGCTCGCCACGCCCTACCGCAGCGCCCGGCTCCACGACCTCGCGGCCAGGGCTTATACGGCGCTCGGCGACGCCGCCGCCGCCGAGGCGCAGACCGAGCTCTGCTGGGCGATCAACCCGCGCTACTCGGGCGACGACCACTCCCACTGAGTCAGGCCGGCGCCAGGGCGCGCTCCACGATCTCGCGCACCGCCGACGAGAGCCCCTCGGTCCCCGCGATCCGCTCGAGCTGGGCGCCGATCAACCCCTGGCGCGCGGCGTCGA
>CAZMML010000581.1:0-3453 GCA_964567335.1 uncultured Nannocystis sp.
GTCGTCGTTGACGGACACGAACACCTGGTCGCCCTCCTTGTGCATCGTCGCGGTCGTCAGAGTCGGCAGCTTGACGGCGACGCCGCGGCCGAGCATCGGGGTGACGACCATGAAGATGATCAGGAGGACGAGACAGACATCGACCAGCGGGGTGACGTTGATGTCGCTGTTGGCCTGCGCCGGATGGACGCCCTTCTCGGTCTTGTAGGGGATATGCCGGCGGTGTTTGCCGCCCGCCTTGCCCCCCCGGCGCGGGCTGGTGGACGCGGACATCCTAGTAGCGCCCTTCCTTCAGCACGAAGTCGATCAGCTCCGAGGCGACATCGTTCATGTCGATCTGGAAGCCCTCGACCCGCGCGTTGAAGGAGTTGAACATCACGACGGCCGGGATCGCCACCAGGAGGCCGACCGCCGTGGCGACCAGCGCCTCGGAGATGCCGCCGGCGACCGACGAGAGGCCGCCGCCGCCGTCCGACGAGATGCCCTGGAACGAGTTGATGATGCCGACGACGGTGCCGAGGAGGCCGACGAACGGGGCGGTCGAGCCGACGGTCGCCAGCGAGGTCAGGCCGCGCTTGAGGTTCGCGGTCTCGCGCTCCTTGGCGCGCTCGAGCTGGCGGTTGACCGCGTCGACGAGGTCGAAGTCGCCGACGTCCTCCGGCCCCTCCTCGTTCAGCGCCTCCATGCCCTTGATGTACTCGCTGAGACCGCCGCCGACGACCTTCGCCAGCGGGCTGTCGCCGTGCGTCTGGGCCGCCGCGACCGCCTCTTGCAGCTTGCGCTCCTGCAGGAAGTTGCGCAGCAGCATGATGTACTGGATCGAGTGGCGCCGCGCGCGCGAGTAGGCCCTCAGGCGCTCGAGCACGATCGCCAGCGACAGCAGGAACATGAGCAGGAGCAGGACCAAGATGACCTTGGCGAAAGTGCCCATCTGCTCCCACATGCCTGCGAGGGAGAAGTCCGTGCCGCCGGTGTTGGCGAGTAGCGTGGTGATGTCCATGAGCTCCATGTCGGATGCCTGTCTTGTCGTTGGGATCGCGGGGGATCAGTTGAACTTGATGTTGAAATCGACCTCGGAGCAGACCTTGGTCGCCTTGCCGCCCACCATGAAGGGCTTGAAGCGCCACTTCTTCACGGCGTCTCGGCAGATCTCGTCGACCTTGGGGTCGTTGTGGGGGAACTTCTTCTTGGTCTTGACCTCGGTCGTCTTGCCGTCGACGTCGACGCAGAACGACACCGTGGTCGTGCCCGGCCGCTTGTCGAACATGCCGGCCTTGGTCGCCGCGAGCTTGCCCTGCTCCGGGTCAGGCTTGTAGATCGCGTTGGCGATCACGACCGCGATCGGCTTCGGCGCCGCGGCCTGCGTCGGCTCCCGCTTGGTAGCGATGCCCGTGCCGCCGAGCTGCCCGCCGAGCACGCCGCCGAGCACACCACCCGGCACGCCGCCCGGCACGCCGCCCGGCACGCCGCCCGGCACGCTCGAGGGGCTCTTCGCGCCGCCCGAGGCCTTCTTGACGTCCGGCACCTTGTCCGGCGTCTCCTTCGGCTGCACGATCTCCTCCTCGGGCACCTCCTCCTCGGGCACCTCCTCCTTCTCCTCCGGCTCCGTTTCGGCGGCGGCGGGCGGCGGCGGCGGCGGCGGCGGCGGTGCGGCCTCCTCGGCGCCCATCTGCACCATCAGGAACTGCACCGTGGGCGCCTCGACCTTGGAGATGGTCATCTTGTTGGCGGCCCACACGAAGATGATCCCGGAGAAGGTCAAGGTCCCCGAGACGATGGACGCGATCATGACGCGGCGCTGCCGCTTGGGATCGGCCTTCTGATAGGTCAGGTAGTGCTCGAACATGCGCTGGTCCCCCCCTTCTTACGAACGTGTCGGCGCCCCCGGAGCCTTACGCTCCAGCTTTACTTGCCCTTCTTCTTCTTGCCCTTCTTGGGATCTTCCACCGGCGCCCCGCTCTCCATGAGCTTGATCTCCTCCTCGATCGCCTTCTTCCGCTCGGCGTCGGAAGCCTCCTCCTCGGGCGTCAAAGGGCGCGGCCCGAGGGTGCTGCAGCAGGGACCCTCGGGCGCCTTGTCGATCGGGCACTCCGGCTCCTGCTTGATGTCGCACACCGCCTTCTGCTGGCGCCAGGCCGCCATGCTGTCCTCGCGCGCGAGGATCTGGTTCAGGTTCTCGTAGGCGGTGTTCTTGGTCGGGTCGTCGCCGTAGCGCCGCGCGAGCTGGCGCTGTTTGTAGGCGATCGAGCGGTAGGAGTACGCGTCGATGAACTTCGGGTCGATCATCGTCGCCTTGTCGAGGAGCGCGATCGCCTCGTTGGCGATCGAGAGCCGCTCGTCCTCGGAGAGGTTCGCGTTGTACATCAGCCCGCTGTCCGGCTCCGGGTAGAGCTGGCTCAGCTTGCGGGTCGCCAGCGCCACGTAGGCGCGGACGCTCGTCGGGAAGTCCGAGGTGCGCTTCACGTACCACGTGTCGGCGTCCTTGGTGCGGCCGCAGCGGTCGTAGAGGCCCGCGATCCGCATGTACCAGCCCTCTTCCTTCGGGTCGGCGTTGTGCTTCTCGAGGAAGTACGCAAGCAGGTCGTCGCAGCGCTCGTCCGCGTCGAGCAGCGCGAGGCGGTGCTGAAGGTAGGTGTCGCGGTCCTCGTCGGTCGCCTCGCCGCGCAGGCCGTCGAGCCAGCTCTTGAAGTCCGAGAGCGCGATGTCCGTGTAGTACTTGCGATCGCCGAGCTGGCTCTGGTCCTTCATCTTGAGGACGATGCTCTCGGCGGCGCAGGCCCGGTTCCACAGCGGCGTCACGAGGTCAGGCTCGAGCTCCAGCGCCTGCTTGTACTTCTCGATCGCCTCGCGGTACTGGCCGCTGTTGTAGTGCGCGTTGCCCTCCCGGACGAGGTCGCGCGCGGCGATCTTGGTGCAGCCGGGGGCCAGAAACAGGGCACACGCGGCAACTGCGGCGAGAATCGGACGCATGGAGGGCGCCAGTGTACCGGGAGGGCCCGGCGCCTTGCAAGCCGTCACCCACGACGGCGAGCCGCGGCCTGAAGACCCAAGCGGCCGCACGGCGCCGGCCTCAGAGCGCCTCCCGCGGCCGGCAGGCAGGTCCGAAGCCGGTCCGATCGACCTGACCACCCGCCCTAGTCATCCGTACAGCCCACCCGCGGCGAGGAGATCGGCCGCTCCTTACTATACGCCGCCCAGCGCCAGGGAGACCTCCTCCAGGCTCTGGCGCCCGCTCGCCAGCATGATCAAGCGATCGACCCCGAGCGCCATCCCGACGCACGGGGGCAAGTCCCCCAGCTCGGCCAGGAAGTCCTCGTCGAGCGGCAACGCCGCCGCCCCGTACGCGGCCCGCAGCCGGGCGACCGCCTCGAAGCGCCGCCGCTGCTCCCCCGGGTCGGAGAGCTCGACGTACCCGTTGGCGATCTCCACCCCGAAGAGGTCGCTCTCCGCCCG
>CAZMML010000582.1:0-3447 GCA_964567335.1 uncultured Nannocystis sp.
CGAGGCGGGGGGGCACCAGGAGCGTCACCTCTTCAGGATAACCGACCCTCGCGCCTCACCGCGCGCGCCTACGTCACCAGCACGCTCACCAGCTCCGTGCGGACGAAGCGGCCCGAGCAGCCCACGCCGCTCACCTCGATCGTCAGGTTGTAGCTGCCGGTGCCCCGCGCCGGCACCTTGCCGATGAAGCCCGGGAGCTTCAGCGGCCGCAGGTCTTCTCGCAGCGGCCGCAGGTCTTCTCGCAGCGGCCGCAGGCGAGTCACGTCTCCGGGCAGCGTCGGCCGCAGCTCGCGGAGGGGCGCGGGCACGCGCTCGGTCTCCGCGCGCGAGATCATCGTCATCGGGACCACCTCGACCGCCGTCGGCAGGAGCGCCTCGGCCCCGACGCGGTTCACCAGGATCCCGAGGCGCCCGAGGTCCCCGAGCGACGCGACCTCGTCCGCGCCGAGCTTCACCTCCGCGAGCCGATCGCGCAGCTTCGCCAGCGCCTCGGGCACCGAGATCGTCGGCCGTCGCACGCGGATCACCGCCTTCGCGCGCGTCAGCAGATCGTCCCCGTGCCACGCCCCGGCCGTGAGGCCGAAGGTCGATCCCGCGCGGACCACCGACTCGTAGCGCGTCACCAGCCGGATCGCCGAGCGCAGGAAGCAAGCCGCCTGGATCCGCGTGTGCTGCTCCCGCGCCGTGCGGACGTCGATCGTCCACGTCCCCGGCGTCGGGTCCTCCACGCGGATGATCGCGTAGCCCTCGCCGTGGATCCGCTGGGCCCAGCTCGCGCGCGCCGGCAGCAGGCGGCCGCCGGGGTCACGCAGGCGGACGCAGATCTCCTCCGGCTTCCTCGGCTCGCGATCCACCGCCCGCAGCCCCGGACTCGTCCAGCTCACCACGAAGGTCGCCTGCTCCGTGCAGCCGTCGACCACCGCCGGCACCGTCGCCCGCGACGCCGACGCCGACGTGTTCACCGAGAGCGAGTCGCCGGTCACGTTGCCGCGGATGCAGTTGTAGACCTCGAGCAGGTCGTCGATCGTCGGCATGTAGTAGTAGCGGCCGCCGGTGCTGCTGGCGAGGCTCTGCAGCAGCCCCTGGTCCGACGCCGGGCCCATCGCGCAGGCGTAGATCCCGATCCCCGCGGGCAACGCCGCCGCGGCCGCCGCCGCGCTCGGCTTGGCCGGGTTCGCCTGGTCGCAGCCCTTGTTGTCGTAGCCGTCCGAGAGCAGCACCATCGCCCGCCGACCCGCCGCGCCGGCGAGCAGCGAGCCGGCGCGGGCGATCCCGTCGCCCATGTACGTGCATCCGCTGAACACCACGTTTCCGATCGCCGCGCGCGCGGCGGCGAGATCGGCGGCGCCGTTGCTCAGCTTCGTGTCCGCCCCGTCAGAGTACTCGACCGCCGCCGCGTCGCCGAAGCTCACCAGCCCGAGGCGGTCGTTCACCTGCAGCAGGTCGACGAACTGGCGCGCCGCCAGGCGCGTGACGTCGACGTAGCCGAAGGCCACCATCGAGCTCGAGCGGTCGAGGACCGTCGCCACCGCCACCGGCGCCGCCGCCACGAAGGCCGCGTTCTCGAGCACCAGCGCGAAGTCCTGCCAGGGCGTCGCCGCCGAGTAGGGCGGCCGCGCGTCGCGCTGCAGCGCGCTGGCGATCACCCGCACCTCGTAGGCGCCGGCCGCCGGCGCCTGGACGTACACGCACTCGACGTTGTTGGCCGCGTCCGCCGCGCCGCCCGGCGCGCTCCAGCCGCCGACGAAGTTGCCGGCGCCGCCGCGGTACACCGTCGCCGTCCCGACCTGCTGCACCTCGAGGTTGAGGTTGTTGACGAGCGTCGGGTTCGACGCCGCGGCCGCCGGCGCGTCGCTGTACACCATCGTCACCCGCATCGGCCGCGTCGGGTCGATCGGCGCCACGGTCCACGCGTGCCGCTGCCCGACCGTGTCGAACGCCGCCGTCTGATCGAGGTAGAGGTAGGGCCCGCGGTTCGAGGTCGGCGGCTGGAAGAAGAGGTTCTCCAGGCTCACGCGCCCCCACCCCTGGTCATTGTTCGGGATCGGCCCCACGTTCGCGCCGTCGAGGAAGCGGATCAGCACCGTCGGGTTGCCGTTCGCGTCCACCGCCCGCGGGTCCTGGCCCGCCGCGAGGCGCACCGTCAGCGTGCCCGTCGCCGCCGCGTAGGTCCACTGGTCCGCGGCGGTCAGCGCCGCCACGTTCGTCATCGCGGTGTTGCTGCGCATCACCTGCGTCGGGACCATCCCGCCGAGCGTGCGGCTGTAGGTGTTCGCCGCCGACGAGCTCCACTGCGCCCGCTCGGTCGCCCAGCGGGTCGTGTCGCGCCAGTTCGCCCCGCCCTGCATGTCCTCCGCGCTGATAATCAGCAGCGCCTTGATCATCGCCGGGCTCGGGCGCTTCCCCGCCCGCGCGCGCCACCACGCCGAGACCAGCGCGCACGCCCCGGTCACGTGCGGCGCGGCCATCGACGTCCCGGAGATGTTGAGGTACGCGTCGACCAGGGTGCCGTCCGGCTGCGCCGTCCCGGTCCCCGCGACCGGCGTGTAGCGGCCGGTGTTCCCGAAGCGCGACCAGATCGACGACACGTCGGTCCCCGGCGCGATCACCGTCGGCATGATCCGACCGTCGCCCGCCGGGCCGCGGCTCGACGAGGGCGACAGGCCGTTGATCTGGTCCGTCCCGAACCCGAACCCCGGCCTCCAGTTGAGCCCGTTGCCGACCACCAGCGTGTTCTTCGCCTCCTGCGGCGTCCCCAGCGACGAGGGCATCCCGCCGTAGTTCGCCGCCGCGAAGACCGCGAGGAGCGGCTGCCAACCCGCCGCCGTCGGGTTCGCGTCGCGCACCGCGCGGTCCCAGTCCGCCGAGTCGCTGGTGTACTGGCGCGACGGCGCCGCCGCCCACGAGTTGTTGATGATCGTCGCCCCGCCTGTCGCGGCGTCCTGCGCCAGCGTCGTGTCGGCGGGCCAGGTCGAGTTCGTGGTCAAGTAGTTCTGGACCACGTACGAAGCCCCCGGGGCCACCCCGAGCCCGCGGAGGAAGTTGCCCGGCGCCGCGCCCTCGGTCGCCCCGGTGGCGGCGCTGCCGACCGCGATCCCGCACACGTGCGAGCCGTGCCCGTCGAGGTCGTTCGCGTCCGACCCGCCCGAGTCGTCGACGAAGGCCGCCATCCGCCCCCGGATGTCGGTGTGGCCGGCCGCGTTGTTCTGCCCGTTGCGATCGACGCCCGTGTCGCACACCGCGATAGTCTCGCCCGCGCCGTCGTAGGTCAGCGTCGTCAGCCACGCCTGGTAGCCCGTCACCGGCTGCGCCCCCGCGGCGTCGAGGTTCTCGGCCAGGATCTGCGACTCGCGCTCGCCGCAGGGCTCCCGCCGCGGGCTCGCCTCGATCAGGCGGACCGCCGGCGCGCGGGCGACCGCCTCGATCCCCGCCGCGTCGAGCTCGACG
>CAZMML010000583.1:0-3445 GCA_964567335.1 uncultured Nannocystis sp.
CTCGAGCGCGGGCTCGGCGTGACGCGCGAGGCGCAGGCGAAGAACACCAACATCCGCTACTACAAGTCGACCGACGAGGCGCTGGCGCTCGCGCGCGAGGGCGGGGCGGGCGCGCAGCTGCTCTGCTTCATGAACGCGACGCCGGTCGCGGACGTGCGGGCGGTGTGCGACAGCGGAGAGGTGATGCCGCAGAAGAGCACCTTCTTCTACCCGAAGATCCCGACCGGGTTGGTGTTCCACGACCTGAAAGCTGGCCTTTAGGTCATGCTCATGACGCGCGGCGAGGCGATCGGAGCGGAGGGGAGCGGAGCATGGCGACGCTGATCGTGGTCGGCGCCCAATGGGGCGACGAGGGCAAGGGCAAGGTCGTCGACTACCTGGCGAGCCAGGCGCAGGTGGTGGCGCGCTACGCCGGGGGGAACAACGCGGGGCACACCCTGGTCGTCGGCGGGCGCAAGATCGTCACCCACCTGGTGCCCTCGGGCTGCGCGTACCCGGGCACGATCTGCGCGCTCGGGGCCGGGATGGTGATCGACGTCGACGTCTTCCGCGGCGAGGTCGAGGCGCTCCAGGCCGCGGGCATGCTCGGCGGCGGGGAGCTGCGGGTGTCGCACGACGCCCACGTGATCCTCCCGCACCACCGCCTGATCGACGGCCTCCGCGAGGACCGGGCGCGCTCGCAGCGGATCGGCACGACGCGGCGCGGGATCGGGCCCGCCTACGAGGCGAAGGCCGGACGCCGCGGCGTCCGCGTGCGCGACCTATTCCGGCCGGAGCGGCTGCGGGCCCGGATCGAGGCCGCGCGCGAGGTCGTCGACGCCGAGCTCGCCGCGCTCGGGGCCGAGGTCCGTGTCGACGTCGAGGCGGAGCTCGCCCGCGCGGCGGGGTGGGCGGAGTGGCTCGCGGGCAAGACCTGCGACGTCGGGGCGCTCGTCGACGCGGCGATCCGGGGCGGTCAGCGTGTCCTCTGCGAGGGGGCGCAGGGGGCCCTCCTCGACCTCGATCACGGGACCTACCCCTTCGTGACCTCGTCGTCGACGATCGCGGGCGGCGCGGCGACGGGGCTCGGGATCGGACCGACCCGCATCGACGGCGTGTGGGGGATCAGCAAGGCCTACGCGACCAGGGTCGGCGCGGGGCCCTTCCCGACCTTGCTCGAGGGGTCGCTCGGCGAGGAGCTCCGCCGGGTCGGCGTCGAGTTCGGCGCGACGACCGGGCGGCCGCGCGACTGCGGCTGGCTCGACCTCCCCGCGCTCCGCTACGCGGCGCGACTCAGCGGGCTGACGGGCCTGTGCATCACGAAGCTCGACGTGCTGGCAGCGTTGCCGGAGGTCAAGGTGTGCGTCCGCTACGAGGACGACCGCCGGCCCGGCGAGTTCGAGCTCGACGAGGTGCGGGCCGAGCTGCAGTCGGCCCCGGGGTGGGGCGATCCCTCGCTCGCCGCGCGTGTCGCCGCGGCCCGTCGGATTGAAGATCTCCCTGCACCCGCGCGGGCCTACCTCGAGCTGATCGAGCAGGCGGTCGAGGTGCCGGTGGTCCTGGTCTCGGTCGGCCCGGACCGGGAGCAGACCATTCCCGTCGCAAGTCCGTTCTGACCTGGCCGTCAGGGGCCGCAGACGATGAGCCTAGCGCAATCTCTCGTTGTCGTGAGCAAAGCCGCGCGCGTGCTCCGCGGGCGGGCATCTGCGCGGACACGGGGCCCCCTGCGGGCCGGTTGTACCTACCAGCGGCATTTCCTATACTGGCGGCCCCGCGGACAAGTCACTTCTGCAGGACGCCGTCGCGCTCTGGCGAGCGACTCCCAGGAACCACGCTCATGAAGATCGAATGCGATAAGTGCGGAGCCAAATACTCGATTGCGGACGACAAGGTCCGCGGCAAGACCTTCAAGATCCGTTGCAAGAAGTGCAGCAACGTCATCATCGTCCGCGACAAGGCGGGCGGCGGGGATGAAGGCGGCGACGCGCCCTCCGAGGAGCCGGGCTGGCACCTTGCGATCGGCGGTGAGACCGTCGGTCCGGTCTCGGAGCAGGAGGTCCGCGATCGCTTTGCGGCCGGCGAGATCGACCGCGACACGTCGATCTGGCAGGAGGGCTTCGAGGACTGGCTCCCGCTCAGCGAGGTTCCGACCTTCGCCGATCTGCTCGAGAAGTCAGGCGGCGGCGCAGGCGCAGCGGCGGCGGCTCCGGATCCCTTCGCCAGCAGCGGAGACGACGACTACAGCGCGCCCGCACCGACGCCGGCAGCGGCGCCGGCTCCCGCTCCCAGCCCTAGCCCCAGCCCCAGCAGCTTCGGCGGCGGCAGCGACTTCGGGCGTTCCGCGCCTGAGCCGGCGCGTCCGGCGGCGGCGGCGGCGACTCCGGCGGCCGCGCCCGCGAGCGCGGGCGGCGGTGGCGGTGGTCACTCGCCTCGCGTCTCGAACCTGACCGGCGCACGCAACGAGAACTCGGTGCTCTTCTCGCTCGACAGCCTCTCGTCGATCGCGATGGGCAGCAAGCCGAGCGGCGGTGGCGGTGGCGGTGGTCCCGCGCCGTCGTCGTTCTCCGCGCCGAGCAGCGGTGGTGGTGGCGGCGGCGGCGGTGGCGGCGGCGCCTCGGCGGTGAGCACGAGCGAAGGTTCGGGGCTCATCGACATCCGCGCGATGAGCGGGATGATGGGCGGCGGCGGCGGCGGCGGCGGCGGCGGCGGCGGCGGCGAGGAGGGCCGCGACGACTCGATGCTGCCGAGCTTCGGCGGAACTGGCTTCGGCGGGCTCGCGGCGGCGCCGCTGCTCGTCCAATCGGCGGCCCCCGCGGTCGAGGCGGCTCCGCCTCCGGAGCCCCCGCGGGCCTCGCAGACGCCGCTCTACGTCATGATGGGGATCCTGCTCGTGATGATCGGGGGCCTCGGGATCTACATCGCCACGCGCCCGCCGCCGGAGCCGGCCGAGCGCGTCGTGGAGAAGATCATCCAGGCGCCGGCGGTTCCGTCCGACAAGGACGAGGACGAGGACAAGCCGCGCAAGAAGAAGAAGGACGAGGACGAGGAGGACGACGCGGGCGAGGCCCCGGCGACCCCCGAGGACCCCAAGAAGGGCGGCACGGGCAAGACGACCAAGACGGGCAAGACCGACAAGAAGGGCGACAAGACGGAGAAGGGCGACAAGGGCGCCACGGATGCCGTCAAGACCGAGCCCAAGAAGGAAGAGAAGAAAGAGGAGAAGACCGACTACAGCGTCGACTGCATCCTCGATCCGTCGAAGTGCAAGAAGGGCGGCGGTGGCGGCGGCGGCGGCGGCGGTGGTGGCGGCGACAAGCCGCCGGACCCGGGCCTGCCCGAGAAGCTCGACGCCGGTCAGATCGGCGAGGGCGTCAACCCGGCCAAGGCCGCCGCGAAGTCCACCTGCGCTGGCAAGGCCAAGGGTGGCGAGAAGGTGAAGATCAAGCTCTCGATCGCAGGGGCGACC
>CAZMML010000584.1:0-1606 GCA_964567335.1 uncultured Nannocystis sp.
ATCCCCGGCGACAGCCGCCACACCTGGTAGTTCGCGTCCATCCCGCCGCCGAACCAGTCGAGCCCCCCGCTCGTCGCCGCCACGCGCAGCGCCGCGTCGCTGAGCAGGAACACGCTCGCCGCCGCCATGAGCGCCAGCGGCAGCCAGTGCAGCCGCGAGCGCCGCGGCCGCCACGCCCACCAGAGCGCGACCGCGACCGCGTTGTGCAGGTGCGCGAAGACCACGTCGCCGGTCCGGCCCAGCGCCGCGAAGGCCGCCGCGAGCGCCGCCACCATCACCAGCCCGAGCGCGCGCCGCCCGAGCGCCGCGCGCGCCGCCACCGCCGCCAGCGCCGCCGCCACGAAGCCCCACTGCAGGTGCCCTCCGAGCGCCGTCCACAGCAGCGGCGGCCCGGCCAGCAGCGCCAGGCCGAGGCGCCGGTGGTACCCCGGCCGCACCAGCATGTAGCGCAGGTCCGCCACCAGGTGCGGCACCCCCCACACCAGCGGCCCCAGGATCAGCAGCCAGAGCGGCAGCACCAGCGTCGCCGTCAGCGCCGTCGCCACCATCACCGAGCCCGCGAAGGCCACCCGCAGCTCGCGCCCGCGGATCAGCGGCCGCGCCAGCCGCCCGAGCCGGCGCAGCCACCACGCGCGCGCCCGGTCGGCCGCCCCGAGCAGCCCGAGGCCCCCGAGCGTCGCCGCGCTCATCGCCTCCGCCGGCGCAGCAGCGCCGCCCCGACGAGCACCCACGCGACCCATGCGCCTGCCCCGGAGGACAGGTCGCAGCCCGGCTTGCCCGGCGGCACGTCTGCGCGCGCGAGGACCTGCACCGCCTTCAAGGTCGCACAGCGCCCGCGCCGCGGCAAGCGAGGGGCCCGCGGTGTATCCTCGGGCCGATGTCCCGCCTCCTCGCGCTCCTGCTCGCCCTCGCCGCCCCGCTGCCGCTGGCCCTCGCCTGCCGGCCGGTGGTGCGCCCCGACGGCGGCCACGGTCACCTGGCGATCGGCGATCCGGCGCCCTCGCTCCGGGCCCTCGATCACCGCGGCAAGGACATCGACCTCGCCGCGCTCCGCGGCGCGCCGGTGCTCGTCTACTTCTACCCCAAGGACGGCACCCCCGGCTGCACCCGCGAGGCCTGCGCCTTCCGCGACGTGTGGGACCGCTACACCGCCGCGGGCGTCGTCGTCCTCGGCGTCTCCTCCGACGACGCCGAGGCGCACCGCGCCTTCGCCGAGGAGCACAAGCTCCCCTTCGCGCTGATCTCCGACCCGGACCTGACCTGGGCGCGCGCCTTCGGCGTCGACAGCACCCTCTCGATCATCCACCGCACCAGCTTCCTCCTTGACCGCGAGGGCAAGGTCGCCCGCGTCTACCCCTCCGTCGATCCCGGCGTCCACGCGCGCGAGGTCCTGGACGACGTCGCCCGCCTGCCCTGAGCCTCACCCTCGCGCCGGCACCCACGCGGTCAGGCGCGCGCGCGCCTCCGCCTCGCGCGCCGCGTCCGGGTAGAGGCGCCGCCGCAGCGCCGCCGTCCACGCCGGCGTCGACCCGCAGCACGAGCCCACCACCGCCAGGCCCGCGCGCGCCGCCCACCCGGCCGCCGCGTCCGCGAAGGCCTCGATCTC
>CAZMML010000584.1:1616-3443 GCA_964567335.1 uncultured Nannocystis sp.
CACCACCTCGCCATAGCGGTGGTTGAGTGACTGGATCTCGACCGCGTGCGTCACGAAGCCGCCGGCCTCCTGGCGGCCCGTGTGCGGGTATGTCCCGAGCGCCAGATCGGGCCCCGCCGCCGCGACCAGCGCCGGGATCGCCGCCGCCAGGGAGCCCAGCTCCGTGCAGCCGATCAGCAGCGCCTGCAGCGAGAGCCCCCGCGCCGCCGCCACCAGCTCAGCCAGCGCCTCGCCGGCGAGGAGCCGCCCGTCCGCGCGACAGACCACCGCGAGCCACACCGGCACCCCGAGCCCCTGCGCCGCGCGCAGCGCCGCGACCGCCTCGTCGACGCGGCTCATCGTCTCGATCAGCAGCAGCTCGCAGCCCGCCGCGACCAGATCCTCCGCCATCGCGCGGTGCTCCGGCTCCGCCGCCGCGCCGGGCGAGTCCTGCGGGCGGAAGCAGTCGACGATCGGGCTCATCGAGCCCGCCACCCGGGCGACCGCGTCGGGCGCCTCGCGCCGGTGCGCCGCGCAGGCCGAGCGGGCCAGCGCCACGGCCCTCGCCGTCAGCAGCCCCGCCTCCGCCGCGCGCCCGCCGGCCGCGAGGTCGCGGGCGTGGGTGCGGAAGGTGTTGGTCGTGATCACCTGCGCCCCGGCGCGGAGGTAGTCGAGGTGGATCGCCTCGACCGCCTCGGGCGCCTCGATCAGCGCGTGCGCCGACCACAGCGGCGCGTCCATGCGGAGCCCGCGGCGCGCGAGCTCGGTGCCCGTCGCGCCGTCGAGGAGGATCGGCGCGGCGCCCCGCGGGCCCATGGCTCAGATCTTGTTGTCCTCGGTCATCAGGCAGAAGGTCGGGTCGCCGGGCATCCCGATCGTCGGCATGATCCGGCACTCGTAGCCCTGGCGGGGGCAGTCGGAGTTGTCCGCGCACTCGACCGCGCAGCCCTCGAAGTATCCCATCGCGCCGATGCACGTCACGCCGGGGCCGCAGATCGGGTCGTCGGGCACGTAGGCGGTCATCGCGTCGGGCAGCTTGCAGATCTTGCTGCAGTAGCCGCCCGGGAGGTTGTAGACCATGAGGATGTCCTTGAGGCACACGCCGCCGTCGCCGAGGACCGCCACGCAGTCGGCGTCGGACGCACACGCGTGGCCGAACTTGCCCATCACGCCCTCGTCGCCGCCGTTGGTCGTCGAGCCCATCGTCGGGTCGCTGGTCGGCGAGACGGTGCTCGACGCGCTCGCGTCCGAGGTGCCCTCGGTGCTCCCGCCGCTCGACGCGTCGGTCGACGTGCCGGGGGTCGCGTTCGTGGTCGAGGTCGACGACGAGGTGCTCCCGCTGTCAGAGGTCGAGCCGCCGCCGTCGTCGCCACAGGCGCCGAGAGCGGGGAGGACAAGGGCAAGGCCAAGGACGAAGATCTGTCGCATGGTCCGACCTTAGGCCAGGGCGCGCCGGGCCGCCAAGAACTGGCGAAGCCCGTGGCTCCCTCAAGTGCGCTCGAGCACAAGCGCGATGCCCTGGCCGACGCCGATGCACATCGACGCCAGGCCCCAGCGGACATGTGCGCGCGCCATCCCGTGGACCAGCGTCGTCGTGATCCGGGCGCCGGAGCAGCCGAGCGGGTGCCCCAACGCGATCGCGCCGCCCGAGGGGTTGACCTTCTTCGGGTCGAGGTCGAGGCTCCGAATGCAGGCGACCGTCTGCGACGCGAAGGCCTCGTTGAGCTCGACGGCGCCCAGGTCGCCGATCTGCAGCCCGGCCCGCGTGCGCGCGCGGGGGGTGGCCGGCACCGGACCTATCCCCACCCCCCGGGGGGCGCCGCGGGCGTGGCCCCACGCCGCGATCCG